>JAICUS010000865.1 GCA_025935735.1 Solirubrobacteraceae bacterium
CGCGTGGTGGGGGAGCGGGAGCGCGGCCGCGAAGGCCTCCTCGGAGAGGTGGCTGGCGTCGTGGATGACGCCGAGGTCGGCCATCGCCTCCAGCAGCTCGGCGCCCAGCGGGCTCAGCCCCTCGGTCGAGCCGGTGCCGCCCGCGTAGCGCGTCGGACCCCAGGCCAGGCCGATCATCCGCAGGCCGCGCTCCCACCACTCGGCCAGGTCGCCCACCGCGACGATCGGGTCCGCGCCCTCCATCAGCAGCAGCAGCCCGGGCACGGCGTCCGCGGGGAAGCGGGCCAGATGGTCGTCCAGCGACGCCCGGCCGGTGACGATCCGCACCGCCCCGCGGGCCTCCCACTCGCGGTAGAGCGCGAGCATCTCCAGCGCCTGCGCCTCTGCCTCCGCGGGCGTCCGGTAGCCGCCCTCCACCGGCTCGAGCCAGGCGTCCGCCGGCTCGGCGAACAGCGTCGCGCACACGAGCCCCACGCCCGCCGCGCCCAGCCCGGGCAGCGAGGTCAAGGCGCCGGACGACGGGTCGAGCGGCGCCGTGAGGTCGCGGCCGCTGTGCAGCGCGGTCCACGCCAGGTCGAGGTGCGCGTCGACGATCACTTCGCGCGCTTGCGCAGCTTCGCGAACTCCGCCCACGGCCGCGTGTTGGCCACCTGGGCGGGGGTGAGCCAGGCGCGGCGCGCGGTGGCGATGCCGTAGCGCAGCAGCCCGAAGTTGCGGGCCGAGTGGGCGTCGGAGTCGACGAGCACCATGACGCCCGCCTGCGCCGCCGCGCGGGCGTGGATCTCGTTCATGTCGCGGCGGTCCGGCGCGGCGTTGATCTCGATCATCGTGCCCGTGCGCGCGGCCGCCGCGATGACCCGGGTCATGTCGAGCGCGTAGGGCGGGCGCGTCTCGATCTTGCGGCCGGTCGGGTGGCCGATGGCGTCGACCAGCGGGTGCTCGACGGCGGCGACCATCCGGTCGGTCATCGCGGCCTCGTCCATGGCGAACGACGTGTGCACGGAGGCGACCACCCAGTCCAGCCGGGCGAGCAGCTCGTCGGGGTAGTCGAGCGAGCCGTCCGGGAGGATGTTGACCTCCGAGCCGGCCAGCACGCGCAGCCCGTCCATCCGCTCGTCCAGCGCCGCCACCTCCGCGATGCGCGCCTCCAGCGCCTCGGGCGTGACGTGGTTGCCGAAGCCGTGCGAGGCCGAGTGGTCGGTCACCGCCAGGTACTCCCAGCCGCGCGCCGCGGCCGCCTCGGCCATCTGCTCGAGCGTCTGGTTGCCGTCGGAGAGCGTGGTGTGGCAGTGCAGGTCGCCGCGCAGGTCCTCCAAGGTCACGAGCTGCGGCAGGGTCCCGCGGGCCGCCGCCTCCAGCTCGCCGCGCCCCTCGCGCAGCTCCGGCGGGATCCAGGCCAGCCCGAGCCGCTCGTAGACCGCCGCCTCGGACGCGCAGCGCAGCGTCTCGCCGGTCTCGTCGTCGAGGATCCCGTACTCGCTCACGTGCAGCCCGCGTCGCACCGCCGCCTCGCGCAGCTGCACGTTGTGGGCCTTCGAGCCGGTGAAGTGCTGGAGCACGTTGCCGAACTGGTCGGGCGCGACCACCTTGAGGTCGACCTTCATGCCCGAGTGCGTGGTCACCCGCGCGCCCGCCTCGCCGCTGGACTGCACCGACTCGACCAGCGGCAGCTCGGCCAGCGTCGAGGTCA
>JAICUS010000717.1 GCA_025935735.1 Solirubrobacteraceae bacterium
GCGGGTGACCACCTACGCGATCCGCCGCGGCTCGGGCGGCGACGGGAAGCACCGGGGCGGGGACGGCGTGGTCCGCGAGCTCGAGGCGCTGGCCGAGATGGACTACTCGCTGCTCACCGAGCGCCGCCGCCACGCGCCGCCGGGCGCGGAGGGCGGCAAGCCGGGCGCCAAGGGGCGCAACCTGCTCGACGGCGAGGAGCTGGCCCCCAAGGCCCGCGGTAGCCTGCGCCCCGGTCAGAGGTTGCGGATAGAGACGCCGGGAGGTGGCGGGCATGGCTGAGGACGTCGGGTTCATCGGGCTGGGCATCATGGGGTCGCTGCAGGCGATGAACCTGGCCAAGGCCGGCTACGAGCTGACCGTGTTCAATCGCACCAGCGAGAAGGCCGACGCCTGGGTCAAGGAGAACGGCGGCACCGCGGTCGGCAGCCCGGCCGAGGTGGCCGAGCGCTCGGATGTCGTGATCACGATGGTGGTCGACGGGCCGCAGGTGGAGGACATGATCGGCCAGGCGCTCGAGGGCGCCCGGGAGAACACGCTGTTCGTCGACATGTCCACGATCGCCCCCGGCACCGCCCGCGCGCTGGACGAGCGGCTCCGAGAAGCCGGCCACCGCTTCGTCGACGCGCCGGTCACCGGCTCCTCGCCCAAGGCCCGCACCGGCACGCTGACGATCATGTGCGGCGGCGCCCCCGAGGACCTCGACCGCGCCCGGCCGCTGTTCGAGGTCATGGGCGAGAAGATCGTGATCTGCGGCGAGGCCGGCCAGGGCCAGGCGGTCAAGGTCCTCTCCCAGGCCGTCACCGCCATCAACTGCGCGACGCTCGCCCAGGCGCTCGTGCTCGCCCGCCAGGTCGGCGTCGACGTGCAGGCGCTGCTGGAGACGATGGACGGCGGCTCCTCGGACTCCACGATGCGCCAGCTCAAGGGCAAGCCGATGCTCGAGCACGACTTCACGCCGCTGTTCAAGCTCGCGCACATGCTCAAGGACGTGCAGCTGTGCCTCGCCGAGGCGCGCACGGCCGGCGGCTCGTTCGCGTTCGCCGGCCTCGCCGCCGAGCTCTACGGGGCCGGCATGGGCCGCGGCCTGGGCGAGCAGGACTTCGGCGCCGTGCTCGAGGTCGTCGAGGGCCTCGCGGGCTCCCGGTTGTAAGGGTTCTGGCGCGTAGCCGCTCAAACTCGAAAACGGTCGTTTCGAGAAAAAAACTCTCGTATTGCAGGCAAATTATGAGTTTCTGCGACTTTGTGCATAGTATGTGACGTCCTCTGCGGGGGTTTCCGGTTCGCAGTCTCGGGCAGGGTCGTTGCGCAGGTCGCCCGCAGGGCACCAGCAGGTCCTCACACATACGTCTTTCCCTCCAGCCTTATGCCGATCGCTTTCAAGGAATGGGCCGTCACCGTGCGCGCTCTTGCCGAAGGTGAGCAGCTGCTCACCCTGCGCAAGGGCGGCATCCGCGAGCCGAGCAAGCACTTCCAACTCGAGCACGACCGCTTCTTCCTGTACCCCACGTTCGACCACCAGCGCAACGACCTGGTGCGCGAGTCGCACCAGCCGGAGCTCCGGCGCGCCCTCGAGGAGGGCGTATGGCCGGACGGCGACCCGCCCGCCCGGGCGCTGACCATGGACGGCGGCATCGCCCAGCCCGACCGCGTGCGGATCCGGGCCTGGGCCGAGGTGGCCGGCGCGTGGACCGTCACCGACCGCCGCGCCGTCGACGCGCTGTCGCCGTTCCACGTGTGGACGACCGACTACGCCGAGAAGCGGCTGGCCTGGAAGCGCCGGCACCCGCTGCACGTGCTGCTGCTGCGCACCTACCGCATCCCGCGGCCGGTGACGGTGCGGGTCCGCGACGACTATCACGGCTGCCGGTCCTGGCTGGAGATCACCCGCGAGCTGCCGTTCGAGGGGACCCCGGTGCTGTCGGACGAGGAGTTCGACCGGGCCTCGGAGGAGATCGCCGCCATCGCCGCGACGAACGGCGCTCCCGCGTACGCCTGAGATTGACCTTCTGAGATCCGGGGTAACGGCGCTGCCGTGCGCGCCTTCCTCCGGCTCGGTGTCTGCGCCGCGCTCCTGATCGCGGCGCCCGC
This sequence comes from Solirubrobacteraceae bacterium, assembly GCA_025935735.1. The sequence continues at coordinate 2,090 of JAICUS010000717.1, forward strand.
GGCGCGTGCGCAGCTGCCGCCGATCCCGACGGTCCCGCCGCTGCCGACGATCGTCCCGCAGCCCGGCCCCGCGCCGCAGCCGTACGGCACCGACGACGGCGGCGGGTTCCACGACATCCTGCCCTCGGGCACCCGCGGCCGCTACGACCTGCTCGAGCTCGCGGCCAACAAGGCCACGGGCGCGACGGTCCCGCACTGCTGCGACCAGCTGCCGATGTACGCGAACCTCAAGTACGCGACGCCCGGGCTGACGGCCGCGCAGATCCCGCAGTACTTCAAGGACTCGACGTTCGGCGTGCCCGCGGGCCAGGTGGAGTCCAGCGAGTCGCCGCGCGACGACGTGACGATCGTCCGCGACAAGGGGTTCGGCGTCCCGCACGTCTACGGGCGCACCCGGGCCGGCGCGATGTTCGGGCTCGGCTACGCGGGCGCCGAGGACCGGCTGTTCTTCATGGACGTCCTGCGCCACGCCGGCCGGGGCGAGCTGGCGAGCTTCGCCGGCGGCTCCAACGCCGCGATGGACGCCGAGCAGTGGGCCGTGGCCCCGTACACCGAGGCCGACCTGGAGAAGCAGGCAACGGACCTGCCGAAGTACCTCGGCGCGCA
>JAICUS010000819.1 GCA_025935735.1 Solirubrobacteraceae bacterium
AGCTCGTGACTCGAGCTGCGGCGGGTGCCGCAGCCCACTGGGCCAGGAGGGCGGCCTATCCGGGCCGGGCGCGCCGGTCGTCGCTCAGTCTGCGACGAACCGGCACACGTCCGGGGATGATGCTGCACAGGACTGTCAGACCGACGACCGCGACGCCGGCCGCGAGGGCCGCCGTCAACGGGCTGCCCCCGTCGCCGTGACCTGCCGCACCTGCGGCGCCGCTCGAGGCGGGCGCGATGGGCGCGAGCGGTGCGCGCGGCGCGCGCGGCAGGCGGAGCGCCGAATGAGCATGGGCGGCGGATGTTCGTGGCTTGCCGCGGTGCTGACCAGCGCGAGCCGAGGACCGTTGCACGACCACCGACCGCACAAGCGCCTCGGTCTCCACGATCACAGCTCCCCGTTTTCGCAACACGCGTGCCGACGCGCGCGCAGCGGCGTGAACCGTCTTCGTGCGCCGGCGGGTGAAGACCGGCGGCGCACGGCTCACCCTCGGTGACGAAGCGGAGGCGACCTGTCGGACGGCGCCGGCCGTTCCCGCAGCAATGGCCGGAACGGGCTCAGCGACGGTCACCGGCAGAGGCGGGAGGGGTGGCGCCGGGATCACGACCGAAGGCGTTCGCACGCCCGGAACGTCGGGCGCGGCGATCACCACGTCGGGCGCGGCGATCACCACCGCTTCCTGGGCGGCGAGACGAGCGGTGCTCATGGCCCTCTCATCGAGCGCCGACTGGACGGCCAAGCTCGAGATGTCGGCGATCGACTGCGTCACGTTCCCGTCGTCGCCCGGGCTAGCCACCCGCACCGAGAAGTTCACGTTGCACTGCGTGCACGCGGCCGCCGGAGCGGCGCCAGGACACGACCACTGCCAGTTCCAGATCCATGCCGCCGCGCCGGGCGGCGGCGTCGGGACCGACGTCGGATCGCTGCAGTTCCACGTCCAGTTCCAGACCCAGTCGTCGGGCACCGTCTGCGCATCGCCGGGGGAAGACGAACTCGTAATATCGTGCGAATTGTCAGAGGTGGTATTACCGGCGGTATCAGGCGCCGAGCGAGAGGGCGGGCCTGACGGCGCCGCGACGGGCTCCGGCACAGGCGCCGGGGCTGCCGTAGGCGGCGCCTGCGCTGCCGGCTCGGCAGGTGCGGCAACGTCAGCGGGGGGCGGAGGCGGGGCCGCGGCCGCATCCGGCTGCGGTGTCGGTGATACCACGGGCGGTATCGAGGGTGAAACCGGCTCAGGAGCGGCCGGAGCGGCGGGCGTCGCAGGCTCGGCAGGCGCCGGCGCGACCGGGTCGGGCGGCGTCGGCACCGTCGGCGGGGCGGGTACGACGACTGCGGGCGGCTCCGGTGCGGCTGCGACCCCGACGACAGCTATCCCGTCATCGGCGCGCGCGGTCGGGGGAGCGGCCACCGACGACGTGACGGCCGCAGCGGCGACGGCCACGCTCGCGACGAGCCTGCAGCGGTCCCTTATCCACCTCATCCATGAAGAGATCTACCCATCCATTCGTCGCGCGATACGAGAAATGTCTGTGTATTTTCGTTTGCTATTGACAGGGCAGTTACGATCACTTCGTGTCCCCTACCGGGGTGGAGCGGGACCGCCTGATCGAGACGCACCTGCCGGTCGCTCGGCTCCTCGCGGGCAAGTACGCGCGGCGTCGCGATCAGAAGGACGAGTTGGCACAGGTCGGCGCCCTCGCGTTGATTCGCGCGATCGACCGCTGCGACCCGGAGCGCCCCGAGGTCGGCGCCTACCTCGCCCGCTGCGTCGAGGGCGAGATCCGCCACTACTTGCGTGATCGGGCCTCCGTTGTCCGCGTGCCGCGCGCTGCGCCGCCGGGCGAGGTGGCTTTTCTCTGCTTCCACGACGACGTCGCCCTCCCGCTCGAGGGCACCGAGGACGCGCTACTCGATCGTGCTGCGCTCGCCGGCGCGGTGCGTCACCTCGACGAGCGTGAGCGCCGCATCCTGCTGCTCCTCTACTTCGGCGATCTCACCCAGGCGGAGACCGCCGCGCTGCTGGGCCTCTCGCAGGCTCACGTCTCG
>JAICUS010000380.1 GCA_025935735.1 Solirubrobacteraceae bacterium
GGCACCCCGCAATCCACCACGGAGGCCGCCGTCCCGCCCTGCCGCCGCGCCTGCACATAGAGCCCGCACGCCCCGGTCTGCGCCTCGCTGAGCCGCGAGTCCAGCCGCGCCGCATCCGACGCCCCGAGCAGCTGAAAGAGCACGACGCCGACGGCGATCATCGGCACGATCACGATCACCGCGAAGAACAGCCGCAGCCGTCCGCGGAACGATGGCTGGAGTCGGGGCATGGCTCAGGCGCGGGTGAATCTAGCCGCCCGGCGACGGCTACAATGCGGCGTTGGACGGCGGACGCCCGATTCCTGCCGCCCACGTGGGGCTATAGCTCAGTTGGGAGAGCGCCTGGATCGCACCCAGGAGGTCGGGGGTTCGAGTCCCCCTAGCTCCATCGGCCCGCGCTTGGCTCGCCAGACCGATCGCGGACTTCGCGCGTTCTAGGTCGCATCTCCGTCCGTCGCCGACGCGCTGCAGCGCAACTCTGAGGCACGCGCGTCAACGCTGGCGACGAAGATCGAACCCATGGATGCGCTCATGGACCTCCTGCTTGGCCGCTCGGCCGCCTGCCCCGTTGGCGCGCGCTGCGCTCCCGCAACGTCGCTCTGAGGCCGCGCTTCTCGCGCTTGTCATCCGCCATCTCACAACTCCTGGAGCAGGCGATGCGAGCTGGCCGCCAGCCCGCGATACCGGCTATCAGGGGTTCTAAAAGGAGGGCGGCGGTCCGGACATGGTCGATCCACTGCGAGCGGCGTGTTCGTCGGCGCTGCTGCGGGCCTGCTTGAGCCGCGCGCGCCGCTCGGCCGCCTGCGCCGCCCGCTCGGCCCGGTGCTCCCGGCGTTCGCGCCACTTCGCTCTGAGGCTGCGCTTGTCGCGCTCGTCATCCGCCATCTCTGACTCCTGGGTCAGGGGATGCGCGCGACCATACGCCGCCCGCGCGACGATGTCCACATAGCGCCATCCGTGCTCTGGGCGGCGATTCGCCACTATTCTGGGCGCGTGAAGCGCTTCGCCGCACCGCTCGTCGCCGCCGTCCTGCTCGTGGTCGCCGCCGCCGGCCTCTCCTCGGAGGCCGACGACGACTACTGCTGGACTCGCGGACCCGCGATGAGCGAGGAGTTCCACGGGACCAGTTCGGCGCCGATCGTCTTGTGGCCGCCCGGCCCGCAGTGCCGGTACGAGACGGCCTCCGGTAAAACCATCGCGACGGAGAACCTCGGGGACGTCGCCGGGTTCGCGATCATGCTCGTCGTGGGCGGGCTCGCCGTGTTCCGGCGCAGCCGGTACACGTGGGCGGCGCTGATCGTGCTCGGGCTCGCCGGGCTGTTCTCCCTCTACTTCGGCTTCCAGGGGATGTTCCCGGCGCTGATCCTCGGCGGCTGCGTCGCGCTGGCGGCGACGCGCTCGGCGATCGCCGCAGCGACGGCCGCCGGTGTGCTGATCCTGGGCGCGATCCCCTACCTGTGGAACGGCACGACGCTCGGCTGGGCGCTCCTGCTCCTGCTCGTCAGCCTCGGCGACGGGGTGCTGTATGGCGCGGACAACCGGCTCGCGCGCTTCCTCGCCGGGCCGCGCGCCGACTTCTGACCCTCAGGCGGTCGCTGTGCGCGCCTGAGGCACTCGCCATCCGAGCGCCGAGAACAGCAACCCGCCGAGCAGGAAGTACAGCGTGATCGCGACGCCGGCGACACCGTCGCCGTCGAGGCTCCAATCGGCGAGCCAGCGGCCGGCGCCGAACACGACGCCGAGCAGGAGCGCGCCCCCGCCGGCGCGGGCGAGCATGATGAGCGTCCGGCGGCGCGAGCCGCGGGCGAGGCCGCCGGCCACCGCGGCTCCCGCGAGTCCGAGCGCGGCGATGAACCCGATGTAGGTCTGGGCTCCGGTCGTGTCGGCGGGGTCGCCGCTCGCGCCGACGCCGCCGCCCGCGGCCCAGTACGCGTGCACGAGGGCGAAGATCACGCCCCACACCGTGGTCAGCTGTGCCGCCCGGGCGAGGTTCATGGGTCTGGGGAATCGCATGCCGGCGACGGTAAGCGCCGACCTTGAGAGCTTCTGGAGACCGCTCCCGGAGATCTAAAGACTCAGCGAGACCGCTCAGCGGCAGCCGGCGAGCGGCTGGTGCCACACGCCGGACGGCACGACCGCGCAGTCGATCTCGCGCGCGGGTGCGCGTGACGGGAGGGTGACCCAGACCTGGGTCCAGGTCGCACCGAAGTCGGTCGTGTGCCACAGGCTGGACTTCGCGTAGCCGTCGGGGGCCGGGGCCGTGGTGGTGGCCCAGGCCTCGGCGCCGCCCGTGCCGCTGAGCCACACGTCGAGGTTGCGGTCGGTGACGCGGCGCGTCCAGGTTCGCCCGCCGTCGCCGCTCGTGAAGAGGATCCGCTCGCGGCCGAAGCCGATGCAGGCGATCCAGATGTCGGGCGGCGCCGGCCGCGACGCCTCGCACTACTCGTCGGCGGGGATGCGGCCGAGCGTCTGCCAGCTCGCGCCGTCGTCGGTCGTCACCGCCAGGGCCCGGTCGGCGGTGTCGACGACGAGGCCGGGCGCGAGGCTGAAGGCGGACTCGGGCCGTTGCCGCGAATGGGCCACGGGCGTCCACGAGCGGCCCCCGTCGTGCGTGGCGTACGGCGTCTCCCGGTCGATGGTGCGCACGCCGACGATGAGCCCGGCGGCCGGGCTCGCGAACGCCGCCTCCGAGACGTGCCGGGCGCCCGCCGGCAGGCTGAGCGGTTGCGATCCGGCCGGCGTGACGAGCCGCACCTGGTCCCGCCTGTCGCCGTAGGCGACGTAGGCGCCGCGACCCGCCACGAGGGCCGCGTCGCGCGGCGATGGCCAGCGGACGGGCGTCCAGGTGCGCCCGCCGTCGCGGCTCTCCACCGGGCCCGCGCCGCTGGACAGGATGAGCACGCCCGACCCGGCCAGGAGCTCGGGGAAATAGCTGTCGCTCCCGGGGTCCAGGGACCGCGGCGCCGTCGTGAGCGCCCAGCGGCGACCGCCGTCGTTCGTGTGCCAGACCACCCCCGAACGCGTGTGGCCCACCCAGACGTCACGCCCCGCCAGCGAACCCGCTTCGTCGACGCCCTCCGCCGGAAGCCCGTGCCGCGTCCACGTGCGGCCGCCGTCGGTCGTCGTGGCCAACAGGATCAGGACGCGTTGCCACGCGGGACGCCCTGCCTCCTCGAAGAGCGTGCCGTGCCGGCGATCGCTGAAATGCACGCGGAACGGCGTGTGCCTGCGATCGCGCGCGACGGTCGTCCACGTGGCGCCGCCGTCGGTGCTGCGGCGCAACACGCCGAAGCGCTGGAGGCTGTCCGCGTTGCCCTGGATCGCGAACGCGAGGTGGGGCGCGACGAAGTCGAAGTCGGCCACCGAGTTCGAGGGTGCACAGGTCCCGGCGAGCGGGCGCCACGTCCACCCGCCGTCGCTCGTGCGCCACAGCTGCATCCGGGGACCGAACTCGTCGCTGCGCCGGCCGCGGCACGCTTGCGCGTCGGCGCTCGCCAGGGCCACCTGCGGGCTCGCGAACCGCAGCGCCTGCGCGCCCCGCGGCAGCGGGAGCCGGCGCCAGTGGCGGCCCGCGTCGCTCGAGCGCAGCAGGGCGGACCAGGAGTCTCCGTACGGTTCGTGGGCCCGGAACGCCAGCCACAGCCGCGGCGCCAGGATCTGCAGCGCCACCGTTCCGCGGATCGGCAGCGACCGCCGTCCCCAGGTCCGGCCGCCGTCCCGGCTGACCAGCAGCACGTGACGGCGGAACGTCGTGAACCAGCCATCGCGCCGGCCCGTCTCGCGCGCCCGCAACCCGGCCGCCAGGATGAGCCGGCGGCGGACCGCGAGCGCGTCGAACGACAGCCGGCCGCGCCACAGGGTCCGCCACGTCGCCCCGCCGTCGCGGGTGCGCTCGACCTCGCCGGGCGCGCTCGGCAGCACCCAGCCGACGCGCGCCACGTCCCGGAGCCCGCCGGTCGTCGCGACGAACCCCCGCCGCGGCGTCACGAACACCAGGTTCACCGGCCCGCGGCCGGGTGTCGCCGGGACGGGCGGTGCGGTCGCGACGAAGCGCATCGCGCCCGGCGAAGCGGCCGGCGGCGCGACGCGGGCGGCGCCGCAGCCCGCCGCGCACAGCGCCAGCAGGACGCCGGCCCAGCGATGAGCGTCTGCCACACGCGCAGGATACGCCTCAGACGAGGGCCGCAACCGGCGACCTGCGCGGGGCGATGGCGACGGCGCTGACCGCGGCCAGCAGCGCGAACGCCGTGCACGGCCGGAAGCCGGCGGTGACGGCCGCCGGCGCCCCGAGGTGGCCATGGGCGGAGAAGACGGCGCTGCCGATCGCGATGGCGAAGACCGCCGAAGCGCTGCGCCATGTAGTTGATGCCGGACGCCTTGCAGGCCGTCGAGGTCAGGGCGGGGATCCAGCCGAACGCGGGCGCCGCGGACACGGGCGCGCATCCCTACGCCTGTCGATCGTGGCGTGGAGACGTTCCCACAGTTGTGCAGTGGCGGCGGCCGGAACGCGGTTGTAGGGTCCCATGCGGACGCTTGCGTCCGGAGGGTTTGCACAGCGCGACGAGAGGGGGCGACGTGTACGGAGGGAGCCGCGCGAGGCGGCGTGTGGGATGGCTGGCGGCAGCCTGCCTGACGATCGGTCTGGTCGGGGCGGGCCCGGCGCGCGCGCAGGCGCCGCTGCCGGACACGCACAACATCCCCACGAACGCGGACTCGAGCAACATGACGTTCCTCGACAACACGCTGGGGGTGAGCCCGGGCTACTCGGCGCTCAACTTCATCCACTACGACCAGTACGGCGACTTCATGTTCGGCAACGGCACCGGCGGCCTGTCGGTCTGGTCGCTGGCCAACCCGGAGCACCCGTCCTACGTCGCGAACATCACGGCGCACGACCTGCGCGTCGATGGCGACACCCGGGACCGGTTCTGGGAAGGCGAGAACATGACCGTCGACCCGCAGCGCAAGCTGGTCTTCCTCAGCCGCGACCCGCGCGGCTTCGGCGGCACGCTCACGACCGGCACGTCCGGCGTCTACATCGTCGACGTCAAGGACCCCTACCACCCGCAGGTCATCACCTTCCATCCGATCCCCGCGGGCCACACCAGCACCTGCATCAACGACTGCCACTACCTGTGGACGGTCGGCCCGTACCAGACCGCGACGCCCGGCAACGACCCGAGCTGGTTCCCGCAGCCGGCGTACTCGGAGAAGCGCGGCGGCGTCCCGGTGTGGGTCACCGACGTGTCGGACCCGGCGCACCCGTTCACCTACGACAAGCCGATCGACCTCGACCGCTTCGACGGCCAGACGGCCTACGACCACAGCGTCGACGTCGACCGCAACGGCGTCGCCTGGGTGGCCGGCGAGGGCGGCGACCGCGGCTACTGGACCAGCGGCGACCACTGGGACCCGGTGCAGAAGAAGAACCGCGTCGCCACCGCCTATGACCCGGTCCCCTACGCCGGCGGCACGACCCCGCTGACCAACCCGACGCAGGACGACTTCTTCGGCTACTTCGACCACAACGCGCAGCACATCACCCAGAAGGTCGGCAACTACCCCGCGGGCGATCTGCTGTACGTGACCAACGAGAACATCCTGGACTGCCAGCACGCCGGCGAGCTGAAGATCGTCTCGCTGTCGGGCAGCTACAACGGCGAGGCGTGGCGCTCGACGCCGCAGAACCCGTTCCGCCTGCAGCTGGTCGGCCACTGGACGGTCAACGGCAAGCCGGGCGAGGCGGACTCCAACAACTGCTCCGCCCACTGGTTCACCGTCAACGGCAACACGATCGCGCAGGCCTGGTACGCCGAGGGCACGCGCATCATCGACGCGTCCGACCCGACGAACCCGACCCAGGTCGGCTACTTCCGGATCCCGAACGATCCGACAAACGGCATCATCGGCGGCTCGGCCTCGGCCACCTACTGGCACAACGGCCTGATCTACGTCGCCGACTACCGCCGCGGGGTCGACGTCCTGCGCTTCGACGGCCAGATCACCGGCACGCCGGAGGGCATCTGCTGGAAC
>JAICUS010000213.1 GCA_025935735.1 Solirubrobacteraceae bacterium
CGCTCAGGGTGACTCCGCCGCTCAGGGTGACTCCGCCGCTCAGGGTGACTCCGCCGCTCAGGGTGACTCCGCCGCTCAGGTCACTCCCGGCTCAGGGTGACTCCCGGCTCAGGGTGACTCCCGGCTCAGGGTGACTCCCGGCTCAGGGTGACTCCCTCGCTCCGCGTACCCCCTCCGCTCGCCGGACTCGTCCGCTCCGGGCGACTCCACTGCCCGAGCAGCTCCTGGTACACCTCGAGGTGCCGGTCGATTGCCCGGTCGAGCTCGAAGGTCTCGCGCACGTAGGCCTGCCCGCGCTCGCCCAGCTCGCGCCAGCGGCCGTCCTCGAGCAACCACGCGAGCCCGGCGGCGAAGTCGCCGTCCCCGACGTGCCGGCCGCCGCGCGAGGCGAAGCCGTCGGGGTCGACCCCGCTCAGGATCGCGCAGCGGTGCGCCGCCGCCTCGATGAACGCGTTGGGCAGGCCCTCGCGCTCGGCCGTGTTCACCACGATCCAGCTCCGGCCCAGGATGGACGAGAGCCGCCCCGAGCCGAACTGGTCCACGAACCCGGCCAGCTCGAGGTTGGGGAGCGCGCCGTAGGTGTCGCGCAGCATCCGGTCGTAGGCCTGGTCGCGCGAGCGGCCCACCGCGATGAACCGCACGTCGGGAAAGCGGGCGACCAGCTCGAAGAACCGGTCGGGCCGCTTGCGCCGGTCCCACCGCGCGAGATAGCACACCGTCGGCGCCGCCGCCTTGTGCACCATGGCCGGCACCTGCACCGGGGTCGGCAGGAGCGCGGGGGCGCGCCGGAGCCGGTACTTCGTGCGCACCTTGTCGCCCAGGCAGAGCGCCGCGACGAACCGGCCCTCGACCTCGCGAACCGCGTCGTACACCAGCGGGCCGTCCTCGTACGCCACGTTGGCCAGCACCTGCAGCCGGTTGAGCGACGGATGGGCCAGCTCGACGAGCCAGTCGCGCCAGGTGCGCGGGTCGCGGAACGTCACCACGTGAGCCCGGTCCGGCCGCACCCGGCGCGCGAGCCAGGTGGCGGTGGAGGGCTCCTGCGAGTGGTATACGTCGGCGTCCACCCGGCGGCAGAGCGCGGCCGCGCGCCACGGCGCCCACATGGGATAGCCGAGCACGAGAATGCCGTCGAGCCGCTCGAGCGGGCGCTGCCCCCGCCGCATCGGCACCACCGCGGAGACTTCGACGCCCCGCCGCGCCAGCTCCCTTCCGATGGTGCGCGTCGCCCGGCCGAAGCCGCCGTACTTGCCCCACGCGAAGATCTCGGTGCAGAGGAAGCAGACTTTCATGCCTGCTCCACTCCGCCGGCGGCCGGCGCCCGCGCCACCTCCGTCACGCCGCGCCTGTCGCCCGCCTCAGCCGCCGCTTCGGGGGACTGACCGCCCACGACGTCTTCCGCGCGCCGCCCCCGCCCCCACCCGGTTCCCGAAGCCGGCCCGTCCGTCGATCCACCGCCCGCCTGCGTGCCGGTCCGCCCACCTGACCGCCCGCCCCCCCGCTCGCCCGTCCGCTCGCCCGTCCGCCTCTCCCCCGTCCGCGCAAACAGGCGGTATCCCTCCAGCACCCCGCCCGCGGCCGCGCCCACCAGGTCGCGCGCGAAGATCAGCACGCCGAGCGCGACGGCCGGACCCGAGCCGACCCCGTACGGCGCAAGCGCGGCGATCAGGCTGCCCTCGCGGAGGCCCAGCCCGCCGATCGTGAGCGGGACGATGGCGACGATGATGAGCAGCGAGCGCACCCACCCGACCTCGACCATCGTGAGATCCAGATGCAGCGCAAGGGCGAACAGCCAGGTCGCGACCACGCCGAGCAGGTGACGGGCGAGGCAGATGCCGGCGACCTCCGCGTGGCCCCGCGCCGGCAGCGCGCCGAACCGCGACGCCGCGGCCACGAACGGCCGGAGCCGCTCGGCCAGAGGGCCGGGCACCAGGCGCTCGGCCACCCGGGGATTCACGATGACGATCTGGCCGACCAGAAGGCCGAGGACCATCAGGGCGGCGATCGCGCCGAGCGCGGGGTGCGCCCGCGCCACCGGATCGGCGGCCCAGAAGGCCAGACCCAGCACCAGCGCGGTGGACGTCTCCACCACCCGGTTGTAGACGATGGCCGCGAGCGCCTCGAGCGGCTTGCCGTCGGGCGACGAGAACTGGTACCAGCGCAGCGCGCCGCCCGCGATGACGCCGGGGAGGAACAGACCGTAGAACGCGGTCGAGAGGTTGACCTCGATGATGCGCCGGAGCGGGAGTTTGAGGCCCTGCAGCTCGGTGGCGACCCGCATCTGAAGCGCGGCGAGCCAGCTCATGAGCGGAAGCGGCAGGATACCGAGCAGCACGAGCCGGGGGTCGGCGCCGCGGAGCGCGTCGGCGATGGCGTGGAACGACACCTGGCGCACGATGAGCGCGAGCACCGCCACCGACACGAGCAGCTTGAGCGCCGTCTTCCAGCGCCACTCGCGCGCCATGCCCCACGCGAACCCCGCCGCCTGCACCTTTTCGCCGGCCCAGAAGAGGAGGAAGTCGCGCCGGCGGCGGAACGCGGCCCGCTCGAACGGGCCCACCAGCTTGTGCCACGCGGCGCGCGCGAGGCCGGCCGCGCCCGCGCTGCCGCGCTCGCCCCAGATGCGGCTTTGCTGCGCCGCCACCGGCGCGCCCGCGTCGCGATGCAGCAGGTAGAGCTGGGCGATAGACACGCCCCGGCCGAACTGCTGCCGGAGGTGCGCCCATGGCCGGGCGCGGCGGAGATGGCGGACCGTGGCGGGCACGAACACGAGCGACGCGCCGCTCCGGCGGAGCCGCCAGGCGAGCTCCCAGTCCTCGCCCGGGCCGAGCCGCTCGTTCCACACGTGGCCGTCTTCGCGGGCCAGCGCCTCGAGCCGGTCGCGCCGGTAGAGCACGTTGCCGCCGATCCCGACCAGGCCGCCGGGGTCGAGGCACGGCGCGCCCGGCGTCGGACGCCGCGCGCGCATGTCCTCCAGCATGGGGTCGGACTCGGCGTAGGTGCCGCCCGCGCCGTCGGCACCCCACTCGTCCGCCGCCTCAACCAGCGAGGCGAGCCAGTCGGGCTCGGGCACGCAGTCGTCGTCGAGGAACGCGACCAGGTCGCCGGTCGTGCGGCGGAGGCCCTCGTTCCGGGCCCACGACGCGCCCCGGCGCTCCTCGTCCACCACGATGGCGATCTCGTCCGGCGGGCGGGTCTGGCCGGCGAGCGCGGCACGGACCTCGGCCAGCGTGCGCCGGCCCAGCGTCGGAACGACGACCGACACCACGTGCGCGTCAGCCAAGCGGTCTCCAGTATGGCGGATTGCCCGGCGCAAGGGGGGCCGCGTCCGGGAGGCGCCGGACGGCGCCCGCGCCGAAGTGTGCGATGGTCAAGCGGTTCGATCAATAGAGAGGGTCTGCTCGCATCCCGGCCGAGGGGCCAGGAAGCGGGAGCAGGCAAGAACCGGGCGACTAGATTGCGGCATGCCGTTCACAGCGCTCGCGCTCCTCGCCTCGACCCTCGGCTTGGGGGCGTCCGCGCCGGTCGGGGGCGCGCGGATCACGCTCGGAATTGCCGCACAAGTCACCCCGGGAGTTACCCTGAGCGGAGCGAAGGGTGACTCCCAGGCCGGCGTCCCGCGCGCGCTCCAGGTCAACGGCGAGACGCGCCGCTACTTCCTCTATCTTCCGGCCTCGTGGCACCGCGGCACCCCCGCCCCGCTGGTGCTCGTGTTCCACGGCGGCGGTGGGCGCGCGACCGGCATCGCGCCGCACACCGGTTTCAGCCGGCTCGCGGATCGCGAGAGGTTCGTGGTGGCGTACCCCGAGGGCATCGGCGGACGCTGGAACGACGGCCGGGGCCTCGCTTCGGCGGCGCACGACGATGTGGGCTTCGTGCGCGTGCTGGTCGACTCGCTCACCGCCGAGCTCGCCATCGAGCCGCGGCGGGTGTACGCGACGGGGATATCCAACGGCGCGATGTTCGCCTACCGGCTCGCCTGCGACCTGCCGGGGACCTTCGCCGCGGTGGCGCCGGTGGCCGGTGCGATGCCCGCGGCGCTGGCGGACGGATGTGCGCACACCACGCCGGTGAGCGTGCTCGCGTTCCAGGGCACGGCGGATCCGCTCATGCCTTACGCTGGCGGCGGGGTCGCGCGCCGCCGCGGGCAGGTGCTTCCCGCCGGGCGGAGCATCGCGTTCTGGGCGGCGGTGGGGGGCTGCTCGCCGGATCCGACCACGGCCGAGGAGCCGGACCGCGTACGCGACGGGACCCGCCTCAGGCTGACGTCGTATCCGGGATGCAGGGACGGCCGCGCGGTCGAGCTCTATACGATAGAAGGCGGCGGCCACACCTGGCCCGGCGGTCCCGCCGCGGGGCGACGGGTGGGACGCGTGAGCCGCGAGATCGACGCGACCGAGACGATCTGGAAATTCTTCGCCGCGCACGTGCGCCCGGAATGACGGACAATGGAGTCGAAGTGGTGAACGTGCCGACCATGGACTACCAGCTCACCGTCGGCGCGATCGCCCGGCGGGCGGAGGCGCTGTTCGGCGGCCGTCCCGTCGTCGCGCGGCGCGGGGACGGCGAGCTCCACCGCACCACGTGGTCGGCCGTGCTCCGCCGAGCGCGGCAGCTCGCCCGCGCGCTCCGGCGGCTCGGGGTGGGCCCAGGCGACCGAGTAGCGACGCTGTGCTGGAATCACGACCGCCATGTCGAAGCCTACTTTGCCATTCCGCTCCTCGGCGCGGTGCTCCACACGCTCAATCTCCGGCTCCGGCCGGAGGAGCTGGCGTCCATCGCGCGGCACGCGGAAGATCGCGCGGTCATCGTGGACGCCTCGCTGCTGCCGCTGCTCGCGTGGTTCCGCGAGCGGGCGGGCTTCCAGGACGTGATCGTGATCGGCGGCGACGCCGCGCCGGCGGACGGGCTCGACTACGAGACCCTCCTCGCCGCCGAGACGGACGGCCCGCTGGACGCGCCGGAGCCGGGCGAGTGGGACGCCGCAGCCATGTGCCACACGTCGGGCACCACGGGCCGGGCCAAGGGCGTGGTCTACTCCCACCGGGCGCTGGTACTCCACTCGATGGCCACCGCGATGGCGGGGAGCTTCGGCATCAGTGCGGCCGACACCGTGCTCGCCGTCATCCCGATGTTCCACGCCAACGCGTGGGGCCTGCCCTACACCGCGGCGCTCACCGGCGCGGCGCTGGTGCTCCCGGCCCAGCGTCTCGACCCGGCGTCGCTGCTCGAGCTGTCCGCCCGCGAGCGCGTCAGCTTCAGCGCGGGCGTCCCCACCGTGTGGCTCGGCGTGCTGGAACGGCTCGATGCCTGCCCCGGCCAGTACGATCTCGGCGCGCTTCGCACGATCGTGATCGGCGGCGCCGCCGCGCCCGAGTCGCTGGTGCGCGGGCTCGAGGAGCGGCACGGGATCCCGGTGCTCACCTCGTGGGGCATGACCGAGCTCGCGCCGGTTGGGACGCTCGGCCGCCTCACGCCCGAGGGCGAGGCGCTGCCGACGGCGGAGCGCCGCGCGCTGCGCATGAAGGCGGGCGCGCCGGGCGCGCTGCTCGAGCTCCGGGTGCGGAACGAGGCCGGCGAGGTACCCTGGGACGGCACGACGATGGGCGAGCTCGAGGTGCGCGGCGCCTACGTCGCGGCCGGCTACTGGCGGCCCGAGGCCGGCGGCGGCGAATTCACGGCCGACGGCTGGTTCCGCACCGGCGACATCGCCACGATCGACGGGCACGGCTGGCTCGAGATCCGCGACCGCACGAAAGATCTCGTCAAGTCGGGCGGCGAGTGGATCAGCTCGGTGGCGCTCGAGGGCGCGCTCATGAGCCACCAGGCGGTGCTCGAGGCGGCGGTGATCGCGGCGCCGCACCCGCGCTGGGGCGAGCGGCCGCTCGCCGCGGTGGTGCTCCGCGAGGGCCGTACGGCGACCGCGGCGGAGCTGCTCGCGTTCCTCGGCGAGCGGTTTCCGCGCTGGTGGCTGCCCGACGAGGTGGTGTTCGTCGACGCCATCCCGCGGACGTCCACGGGAAAGTTTTCCAAGTCGGCCCTGCGCGCGTCGCTCAAGCTCGGCGGCGCGCGCCCCGGAGGCGCGGGGTGAACCCGCTGCTCGACCTCGAGGCCCGGCCGGTGATCGCGCATCGCGGCGCCTCGGCCTACGCCCCGGAGAACACGATCCCGTCGTTCGAGCTGGCGGTGCGGCAGGGCGCGGACGCGCTCGAGCTCGACGTCCGGCTGAGCCGGGACGGCGCGCCGGTCGTGATCCACGACGCGACGCTCGACCGCACGACCGACATCGCCGGCCCGGTGCGCGGCCGCACCCTCGCCGAGCTGCGCGCGGCGGACGCGGGCTTCCGCTTCACGACCGACCGGGGCCGCAGCTTCCCGTTCCGGCGCGGCGACGCCCGGATCCCGACGCTCGCGGAGGTGCTGTGGACTTTCCCCGAGACGCCGGTGATGATCGAGGTGAAGGAGCCGGAGGTGCAAGAGGCGGTCCGGCGGGTGCTGCTGGACGAGGACGCCACCGAGCGGTGCGTCGTGGCGAGCGAGCACATCGGCGCGGTCGAGCTGTTCCGGCAGTCGCCGTTCGCCTGCGGCGCGTCGGCGCCCGAGATCGCCGCGCTCTACCGGGCGGCCGTGCTGCGGCGCGCGGCGCCGACTTGCCGCTACCGTCTGCTCTCGGTGCCGCTCCACTGGCATGGCCTTCCGGTGCCGACCCGGGGCTTCGTGCGGGCGGCCCGCGCGCTCGAGGCGCCCGTACACGTCTGGACCGTCAACGACGCCGCCACCGCCCGGCGCCTCTGGGCGCGGGGGGTGGCGGGAATCGTGACCAACGTGCCGGACGTGATCGTGGCGGCGCGGCCAGCGGTGTGAGAGGCTCCTCTACTTCTTGAACGTAAAGAACGCGTACGGTCCGTCCACGTAGCTGAGGGCGCCCGCGCCGAACACCAGCTCCACGCTCTTGCAGCTCCCCGCGTAGGTGCTGGGCGTCTTCCAGTTGAACTGGTAGTTGCCGTTCCCCAGGTTCTTGAGGCCGGACTCGCCCGCCGCGTACTCCTCGATCTGGTCGGCGGTGCTCCCCAGCGAGCAGGACTGGTCCTTGGCCCGGATCGTCACCGCGACCAGATCGGTGATCGGCGCGCCGTTGGCGTCGGTGAGCCGCCACTTGAGCGGAATCGCCTGTCCGGCCTTCGAGACGTTCATCGTGTTGGGCCGGTCGACCGGCGCGTAGAAGCCGTCGAAGACGTACTTCACGGTGATGGCCTGGGTCGCCACCGCGGAGCCGCCGTCGTCGTCGGTCACTTTCACGTTGATGGTCTTGAGGCCCACCGTCGTGAAGGTGCACGACGTCTGGAAGTTGGGCGTCACCGCGGCGGGCGCACTGTACGTCCCGAGCCCGCAGTCGATCTGGGCCGTGTGGGTGTCGTTGAGGCCCGCGTCGCTGAACGGCACACTGAACGGCAGCGTGCCGGCCACGGCGATCGTCATGGGGAGCGCGGTCCCGTCGGGCCTCGTGAGCCCCGCGATAACCGGGTTGGCGTTCTGCACGGTGAGCGTGGCGCTGCTCGTGCCAGCGCCGCCGTCGTCGTCCGACGCGGTGAGCGTGAGGGTGAAGCTGCCGTCGTCGGTGCAGGTCACCCGCGCGTTCTTCTTGGTGGCGTCGTCGAAGGTGCAGGCGCCGCCGGCATCGATTCCCGCCGTATTCGCGGTCCACAGGTACGTGACCGGGTCGTTGCTGCCGGCATCCGTCGCCGACCCGGAGAGCTGGATCGCGCCGCCTTCGGCGCCCGCATACGGCCCGCCGGCGACGGCCACCGGGTTGGCGTTCTGTACCGTGAGGGCGGCCTGCTTGCTGTCCTGTCCGCCGTCATCGTCGGTCACGGTGAGGGTGAGCGTGAAGGCGCCGTCGTCCGTGCACGTGAGCTTCGCATCCTTCTTCGTCGCGTCGTCGAACGTGCACGCTCCACCTGCGTCGATCCCGCTCGTGTTCACCGCCCAGAGATAGCTGAACGTGTCGTTCGCGCCCGGGTCCGTCTGCGAGCCGTTGAGCGCGACGGCTGAGCCCTCGGTGCCCCAGTAGGGTCCGTTGACGATCGCGGTCGGCGCCACGTTGCTCAGCGTCAGCGTCGCCTCGTCGGTCCCCGTGCCGCCGTCGTCGTCCTTCACGGTGAGGGTGAGCTCGACCGTGCCGTCGTCGGTGCAGGTGATCTTCGGATTCATGGACGTGATGTCATCGAACTGGCACGTCGCGCCCGGGTCCACGTTCTGACCGGGCACGTACTGCCACGACCAAGTGTGGGTGTCGTTGCTGCCGGCGTCGGTCGCCGAGCCGTTGAGCTGAACCGGAGAGCCCTCGTCGCCGGTGTAGGGGCCGCCCGCGTGGGCAACCGGGTCCACATTGACCAGCGTGAGGGTGGTCTCGTCCGTGCCGACGCCGCCGTCATCGTCGGTGACCTTGAGGGTGAGCTTGACTTCGCCGTCGTCCGTGCAGGTGATCTTCGGCTCGGTCGCCGACGGATCGTCGAACGAGCAGGTGGCGCCCGCGTCCACCCCGGTGCCCGCCACGTACTGCCAGGACCAGACGTGGGTATCGTTGCTGCCCGCGTCGGCGACCGAGCCGTGGAGCTGGACGGCCTGGCCCTCGTTCCCGTCGTACGGCCCGCCCGCGTCGGCGACCGGATCGACGTTGGCCACCGTCAGATCCGCCACGCTCTCGTCGCTCACTCCGCCGTCGTCGTCGGTGGCCACGAACTTGACTTTGAAGGCCCCGTCGTCGGTACAGGTGACTCTGGCGTTCTTCTCCGTGTCGTCGTCGAAGCTGCACGCGCCTCCGGCGTCGATGCCGGTGGTCGTGACGGTCCACTTGTAGGTGAGCTTCGGATCGTCGTCGTTGTCTCCGGGGTCGTTGCCCAAACCCGCGAGCTGGATGGCCGCCCCCTCCGCGCCGCTGTAGGGGCCGCCGGCCGTTGCGACCGGCTTCACGTTGGCGACGCTGACGCCAGCGTTGTCCGAGACGATGTGGCCGTGGCCGTCGTTCACGGTGAGCGTGACGGTGAAGGCGCCGTCGTCGGTGCAGGTGAAGCTCGGCTGCACGATGGCGTCGTTGCCGAAGCTGCAGGTGGTGCCCGCGTCCACGGTGCCG
>JAICUS010000598.1 GCA_025935735.1 Solirubrobacteraceae bacterium
ATGACGTTCTGCGGGTCCGCGCCGCGGGCCAGCGCGTGGCCGTGCGAGCGGTAGGTGGAGATGAGGTAGTCGTCGTCGCGCATCGCGCGGACGGCGCCGACGATCGTCGCCTCCTCGCCGATCGCCAGGTGCAGGAAGCCGCCGACCTTGTTCTTGGCGTACATCTCCTGCGCGCGCTCCTCGAAGCGCCGGATGAGCATCATCGCCTGCAGCCACTCCCGGCCCTCGTCGGTCCCCGGCAGCTCGCGCTCGGCCTCGGAGTCACTCACGTCGACCATGAGGTCACCGTACCTCGTAGCGGCGCCACTTAGTCAGGAACGCGTCAGCCTCCATCCGCGCGAGGTCGGTGCGCAGCGCGCGGGCGAGCTTGCCGCTGTCGCCGGGCAGCGTGTCCCAGAACAGGACGACCTCGCCGCTGTCGATCTCCACGATCTCGACGTACTCGCCGCGGCGGACGAGCAGCTCGTAGGCCCGGTTGGCCTTCACGCCGGGATCGCGCGCTCGCCCTCGAGCACGCGGCCGTCGACCCACACCGCGGGCAGCGTGCGCACCCCGTCGGCCCGGGCGCGCTCGGTGTTCTGCGCCAGCGCGTCCTTGGTGCCGCCCAGCTCGGCGCCCTTGACCAGCGCCACCGGGTGCATCTCGCACGCCGCGGCGGCGATCAGCACGTTGTCGCGCTCTGACAGGTCCCGGCCGGCGGCGAACGCCTGGCGGAACGCGGCCAGCGAGAACGCCACGCCACGGCCGATCTGCTTGGCGTATGTGGCCGCCAGCATCGCCCACTCGGTGTCGGCCGGGAACGGGTCCGGCCAGCGCAGCGCCATCATCCCGAGCGCCGCCGCCCGGCGCTCGACGTCCTCCATGTAGGAGTTGACCTCCTCCTGGCAGCGGAACGGCCCGGGCTCGTCGATGCGCACGGGGATCCACTCGGGCACCTCGCCGAGCGCGTGCAGCGCGCGCTCGGCCACCAGGTAGGCCTCGGGCGAGGCCAGGTCGTAGTAGAAGCGGGGTTGTGCGTTACCCGTGGATGAGCCAGCCGTCGGCGGCACGCGCTGCCTCCATCACGGCCTCCGAGAGCGTCGGGTGGCCGTGGACGATCCGCGCCACCTCGGAGTAGCCGCCCTCCAGGGCCCTCGCGTTGACCAGCTCCTGGATCAGCTCGGTCGCGCGCATGCCGACGATGTGGCCGCCCACGAGCTCGCCGTACTTCTTGTCGCCGATGATCTTGATCATGCCGCCGCGATCGCCGTAGACGGTGCCGGCGCCGACCGCGCCGTACTGCACCTTGCCGACCACGACGTCCATGCCCTGCTCGCGCGCCTGCTCCTCGGTGACCCCGAACGAGCCCACGTTGGGCGTGCAGAACGTCGCCCGCGGGATGTCGATGTACTCGATCGGGTGCGTCTCCAGGCCGGCCGCGTCCTCGACGGCGATGATGCCCTCGTCGGACGCCTTGTGCGCCAGGGCCGGGCCGGGCACCAGGTCGCCGATCGCGTAGACGCCCTTCACGGACGTGCGCAGCGCGCCGTCGACCTTGATGAGCCCTTTGTCGTCGAGCTCCACGCCGGCGGCGTCCAGCCCGAGCGCCTCGACGTCCGGCCCGCGGCCGGCGGCGATCACGAGCCAGTCCGCCTCGCCGGTCTCATCGCCGTACTTGAACGTCACGTGGTCGTCTTGAGACTCGACGTTCTCCACCAGCGTGCCGGTGTGGATCTTCATGTTCTGCTTGGCCAGCCCGCGCCCCGCGACCTTGGAGATGTCGGCGTCCTCGGTGGGGAGGACGCGGTCCAGGGCCTCGAACAGCAGCACCTCGCTGCCCAGCCGGCCGTACGCGGAGGCGATCTCGGTCCCCGAAGCACCCGCGCCCAGCACCGCGAGCCGCTGCGGCAGCTCCGGCAGCGCCCACGCCTCCTCGGTGCCGATCACCCGCCCGCCGAACTGCGTCCCGGGGACCGGCTTGGGGATCGACCCGGTGGCCAGGATGATCGCCTTGGCCGCCTCGTAGGTCTCGTCGCCGACCTTGACCTTGCCGTCGCCGGCCAGCGACCCCACGCCCTCGATGTAGTCGATCTTGTTCTTCTTGAACAGCCCGGCCACGCCGCCGGTCAGGGTCTTGATGACCTTCAGCCGGCGCTCGGTCACCTTGCCGAAGTCGACGCTGCGACCCTCGACCTCGATCCCGAACTCGTCCGCCTCGTCGACCTCGGAGAGGATGTCGGCGACGCGCAGCACGGCCTTGGCCGGGATGCAGGCGTAGTTCAGGCAGCGGCCGCCCACCGTGTCCTTCTCCACCACGGCGGTCTTCATGCCGAGCTGGGCGGCGCGGATCGCGGCCACGTACCCGCCCGGCCCGGAACCGATGACGATGCAGTCATAGCGCTCGGGCATAGGGCGCATGACACTAGCGTCCTAGCTGAAGATCAGGATCACGGCGACGATCGTCCCGCCGATCACCACGATCCAGCGCAGCACGTTCGGCGGGATCCGGCGGCCGTAGCGAGCGGCCACCTGCGCGCCGACGATCGACCCGGCGGCGATCAGCGCGGCCGGGCCCCACTCGACCGGCGCGACGAACACGAACAGGATCGCGGCCACGCCGTTGGCCACCGCGGCGAGGACGTTCTTGAGCGCGTTGATGCGCTGCAGGTCGTCGGTGAAGCAGAAGCGCAGCAGCGACATGAGGATGATCCCCTGGGCGGCGCCGAAGTAGCCGCCATAGATGCCGGTGCCGAAGGACGCCACGGTGCCCCACGCGGTCCGCTCGTGGTCGCCGTGGGTGCTCGGCGTGCGCTTGATGGCCATCAGCAGGCAGGCGAGCAGGATCAGCGCGGGGACGACGTCCTTGAACACCCCGGGCGGGAGCACGAGCAGCAGCGTCCCGCCGAGCACCGCGCCGGCGGCCGTCCCGGTCCCCAGCGTGATCGCGCGCCGCTGCTGGCCCTCGAGCTCCCGGCGGTAGCCGAGCACGCCGCTGATCCCCCCGAACACGAGCCCGACGGTGTTGGAGCAGTTCGCGGTCACCGGGGGGTAGCCGAGCGCGAGCAGCGTCGGGAACGTCACGAGCGAGCCGGAGCCCACGATCGTGTTCACCCCGCCCGCCGTGAACCCGGCCGCGGCGATGGCCAGCGCGTCGCCGACGGTCACTCGTCCGGCACCCGCAGGCGGGCCATGACCCGGATGAGCAGCCAGAACACGGGCGAGCAGGCGACGATCACCAGCACGCCCAGCAGCACGGCGCGGAGGTTGGACGCGAAGGCCAGCGACAGCGCGGCGTAGACGATCGAGACGGCCAGCAGCCCCTCGAACGCGATCAGCGCGAGGTAGCGGCGCTCCCACATCGCGCCGGCGACGGCGAGCATCACGGCGGCGAACGCGAGCCCGGTCGGCCAGCCCTTCCCGCCGTCGGCGGCCACGAGCGCGAGGTTGCCCACGGCGACCGCCACCGCGAGCGCGACCGCGAGCTTGAGCCCGAGCGGCCGCTCGTCGGGCTCGAGCGGGCGCAGTGCGGCCCGGGC
>JAICUS010000823.1 GCA_025935735.1 Solirubrobacteraceae bacterium
GGGGGCGAAGTCGACGGCCGGGCTCGTCGCCGGGATGGAAAGGACCGGCGTCTCGCCTCCGGCCGTGCCCAGGTCCGCGCTGAGCTGCGGGTCCGTGCCGAGCTTGTCGGCCGGCGCGGCGAACCCGCAGCTCGTCGCCGTGTCGATGTTGCCGCCGGTGCTGGTCAGCTTGTGATCGCAGTTCGTCGGCACGCCGTCGCCGGTGTTGCCCGCGATGATCGACGAGCCGATCTTGATGCTCTCGGCATCGTTGGTCGACACGCCGTTGCCGAGCTCGTTGGTCGAGCCGGAGTTGAACGCGATCGTGACTCGGTCCAGCGTTGTCTGGTTGGCGGCGTTGTTCGTCAGCTCGATGCCGGCTCCCCGGAACGCGTTGTTCTGCGCGATCGTCGAATCGGAGATGCGCAGGACGTTGCTTGCCAGCTTCGCATCGCCGACCGAGAGAAGTGCGCCGGCGTCGCCGGTGCCGGCCGTGGACGTCGCGGTGTTGTGGTCGATGAGGCTCTGGGCGATGGTCAGCGTGCTCGCCGGCTGCATGGCGATCCCGCCGCCGCGCAGGGCTGTTCCGCCGGTCACCCGGACGTGGTCGAGCGTGAGGTTCGCGCCCTGCCCGACGAGGATGTTGCCGCCGTTCCCGTCGCCCGTCGAGGTCGCCGCGCCGCCCTTCACGGTCACGTGCGAGATGGCGACCTTCGACGCGGTGGTCACGTTGAAGATCCGGCTCTTGCCGCCGCCCTGGATCGTGACGGTCGCCGCGCTCGCTCCGGTGATCGTGACCTCGCTGTCCACCGGCAGCGACCCGGCGGTGACCTGGTAGGGCAGGCGGCCAGGGTCCGGCAGGCTGATGGTGTCGGGCCCCGCGGCCTTGGACGCGGCCGCGAGCGCGGCCCGCAACGTCGTGCACGCGGTTCCGTCGCAGCTGCCGGCGCCGTCGGCCACGCCGCTCACCGTGAAGGTCGCGGCGCGCGCGGGCGCCGCCGTCGCGAGGGCCGCGAGCAGGGCGAGCACAAGCGCGCGAAGCCTCACACGCCGACACTACGGGGACGTCAGGCCACGAACAACCGCCAAACGGTGAGTCGCGTTCAGCGGTTCGGTCGCGCGAGGTAGCGCCGGCCGGCCCGGACGAGGATCGTGCGCCGGCGCACGTGGTCGCGCACCTGCACGATGCCCTCGAACGTGCGGGTGAGCGTCCCGGCGCACGAGTCGCGGACCGCCCAGCGGGCGTTGCGCACCGTCGCGGAGCTGTAGCGCCCGCGGACCTGGAACGCCCCACGGCCGTCGCCGGTCAGCCGGTGCGCGGGCCGGCAGGACCCGACGAGCGTGAGCACGGTCGTCCCGCCCCGCTGCGTCACGCGGAACACGCCGCCGCCGAAGATCGCGCGCTGCGGCGCGGCGCCCCGCCGGGGGACGCTGACGATCTGGACGCTGCCACGGCGGGTGTCGAAGACGGTCCCGAGCGGCACCGCCCGGTCCGCGCCGAGCCGGGCGTAGCGCGCGCTGCCGGGCAGACGGATGCGGACGTCGGCGAGGCCGGGGCGCGCCACAACAGCCGAGTGGAACACCGGCGCCGGCGCCGGCGGGAGCGGGATGGGCGGCGCAGGGAGCGGCGGGGACGGCAGCGGCGCCGGGACCGAGAACCCGAGGCTCGCGTCGGGTCCGGTGTTGCCGGCCGCGTCGGTGGCGTGGACGCGCAGCGTGTGGGCGCCCGGCGGCAGGCCGGGCCGGGCGTACGGCGAGGCGCACGCGACGAACGCCTCCGCGTCCAGCCCGCACGCGAGCGTCGCCCCCGGCTCGGAGGAGAACGTGAACGTCGCGGGCGTGCCCGACAGCGCCGGTGCGGGCGGCGGCGTCGTGTCGACCGTGAAGGCCCACGTCGCCGGCGTTGCGTCGGTGTTCTCCGCCTGGTCCGTCGCCCGGGCGGCGAACGTGTAGTCGCCGTCGGCCAAGCCGCTGTACTCAGCGGTCGCGCCGCAGGTCGCGAAGTCGTCCGCGTGCCCCGGTCCGGTGAGCCGGCACTCGAACGTGGA
>JAICUS010000042.1 GCA_025935735.1 Solirubrobacteraceae bacterium
CGGCGAGCGCAGTCAAGCTGGAGCGCCCCACCGGACGAACGAGCTTGACGGCGCCCGCCGACCCGCGCCCACCCTCAGACACGAGCGGCTTGACATAGGAGCTTCGTTTCTGCGGCGCCCGCGGCGAGATGGGGCTCCTTAGTGTCGTATATGGCTACTAACGAGCCCCACGTGATTCCGGTGTGACGCATTCCCGGTCGATCCTGATCGCTTCGCGCACGGAGGCGATCGATCATGCGCGGCGGAAGGCTCCCTCACTCCCTACCCAGCAGGCAGTTCGCCGGTCCCGGCAAGCGGTCCGAACGAGTCACTCCCCGATCCACCGCCCCGCCTCATCCGCCCACCGCAGGGCGACCAGGTAGGCGTCGGCGAGCTCGGTCGGGTCGCCGTCGGCGCCCTCGGGGAAGTGGCCCTGCTCGTAGCCGAGCACGGTGGACAGCACGCGCCCGCGCCGGCCCTCGTGGCGCAGCAGCGCGCCCTTGATCTCGTCCGAGAGCGGGAGCGAGTCGAGCACCTCCTCCATCGGCGCGTCGAGCAGCGCGTCGGCCACCGACAGCAGGCCGACGGTGAACAGGCGGTCGCGCTCCTCGTCGTCGGCCGCGCGGCCGAGCAGCTCGCACATGCGCCCGCGCAGGAGCGCGAGCGCGACGAGCTGGTCGGGCGCGTCGGGGACCGCCGACAGAGCCATCACCGTGGCCCAGCGGCGCACCGCGCGGGTGCCGAGCAGGGTGAGCGCCTCGCGCACCGTGTCGATCCGCCGCGGCAGGGCGAAGTAGGCCGAGTTGACGTAGCGCAGCAGCCCGAGCGAGAGCCCCACGTCGGCGCCGATCACCCGCTCGATGTCCTCGAACGAGGAGCCGGCGCTGGTCAGCTCGCCCAGCGCGTGCAGCGAGGCGAACGCGCCCTGCGGGGCCCCGCCGCCGCCGCGCGGGCGGGTGAAGAACTCGCCCTGGAAGTGGCTGAAGCCGAGCAGGCGGCAGCGCTGGAGCTCGTCGTGGGAGCCGACGCCGGTGGCCACGAGCTGCAGCCCGCGGGCGGCCGGGTCGGCGATCAGCGCGCGCAGCTCGTCGTCGTCGCGGCCGGGGGCGCGGACCTTGACCACGCCGCAGCAGTCCAGCAGCGCCTCGCCGCCCTCGTAGTCGTCCAGCGCGACGGTGAAGCCGGCGTTCTGCAGCGCCTTGGCGCGCTCGGGCTCTGTGTCCGGGTGGATCTGCAGCACCGCCCGGTCGCCCGGCAGCTCGGGGATGCCGCTCGGCGGCGCGTCGAGCCACACCGCCCGCCCGCCGCCCAGCTCGAGCAGGTCCGCCGGCTCGTAGCCGTCGAGCACGCTGCCGTCGCCCACCAGCTCGTAGGCCACCACGTCGCGGCGGCCGTCGACCACCGGCCAGCGCACGATGGCCACGCCGAGCTTCCCGGGCAGCTCCGAGGCGACCGGCGCCGCAGGGGTGAGGTCACGGTCGATCCCCCGCCAGCCGGCCAGCCGGCCCTCGCCGTCGCGCACGGGGATCGAGCTCGTCTCCACCGTGCGCCACGTCCCGTCGGAGTGCAGGCGGCGGACGACGCCCGACCAGCCGTCGGCCCGCAGCGCCGGCCGGTCCTCGGCGTGGGTCAGGTCCGCGAGCGCGCGGCCGACCATGTCCGGGTGGCCCAGCAGCGCCTCGCCGGCCGGGTTGGAGAACGTCAGCTGCCCGTCGGGGTCGCACGCCCACATCCAGTCGGGCGCGGCGTCGACGAGCGCGCGGTAGGCCTCCTCGGAGGCGCGGAGATCGTCGGCGGCGCGCTCGAGCGCGGCGATCCGCTCGCTCTGCGCCGCCGCCTCCCCCGCCGCGCGCTCGCGGTCGGCCTTCGCCCGCCGCGCCACGACGATCAACCCCACCGCGAGGGCGAGCGCGATGACCGCGAGCACGATGACCAGGGCGACCATCGGCGCGGAGGCTAATGGTTGCCGCGGCGTGAACCGGTGATGGGTGTGGTGCGTATACGGACACGAGGACCGGAAGCGCGCCCGCCCACAGACCCCCCTCTCGGCGGGCGCCGCCCTCTCTGGCGCGGTCCGGCCATGGTCGGCCGGACCGCGCCCGAGTGCCACAATCGGGCGCCATCAGCCCGCCCGCCCGCATCTACGTGACCGGCCACCGCAACCCGGACACGGACTCGATCGCCGCCGCCGTCGGCTACGCCGAGCTGATGGCCCGGCTCGACGCCGACCGGGAGTACGTGCCGGTGCGCCTCGGCGACCTGAACACGCAGACGCGCTGGGTGCTCGAGCGCGCCGGCGTGCGCGAGCCGGACTTCCTGGCGCACGTGATGCTGCGCGTGCGCGACGTGATGCGCGAGGAGTTCCCGCTGGCCTGCGACGACGAGCCGGTGCGCCAGGTGGGCCGCCAGATGGCGCGCGCGAACCTCGACCTGGTGCCGATCGTCAACGCCGACCGCGAGCTGGCCGGCGTGATGACCGAGCGGGCGCTGGCCCGGCGCTACATCCGCGAGTCGCGCGAGGCGTCGCAGCTCGACGCCCCGGCGCGGGTCGGCGCGATCGTCGAGGTGCTGGACGGGAGCCTCGTGCAGGGCGAGGACTGCGAGATCTCCGGCCGCGTGTGGGTGATGGCGATGGAGATCGGCGCGCTGCCGTCGGAGATCCACGCGGGCGACGTGGCGGTGGTGGGCAACCGCGAGGACGCCCAGCTTGCGTCCATCGCGCTCGGCGTCGGCCTGCTGGTGCTGAGCAACGGCTCCGAGCCGTCGGAGAAGGTGCTGGCGGCCGCGCGGGCGGGCGGCACCGCGGTGGTCTGCTCGCCGCTGGACACCTACGTCACCGCCCGCATGATCACGCTGTCGGCGCCCTGCCGCGCGCTGATGGACCCCGAGCCGCTGACCGTCCGGCCCGACGACCTGCTCTCCGACGTGGCCGACGAGGTCAAGGAGGTGCACTACCGGGCGGCGGTGGCGGTCGACGCCGCGCGCCGGCCGATCGGCCTGGTCACCCGCACCGACCTCGTCCGCCCGCGCCCGCGCCAGGTGATCCTGGTCGACCACGCCGAGCAGGCCCAGAGCGTCCCGGGGATCGAGCAGGCGGAGATCGTGGAGATCCTCGACCACCACCACATCGGCTCGATCGAGACGCGGGTGCCCGTGCGGGCGACGTTCGACCCGGTGGGCTCGACGGCCACGCTCGTGGTCGAGCGCTTCCGCCAGAACGGCCTGGAGCCGAGCCGGCCGACGGCCACCGCGCTGCTCGGGGCGATCCTCTCCGACACCGTCATCCTCAACTCGCCCACGGCCACCGAGCGCGACCGCGCGGTGGTCGAGTACCTGGAGCGCGTGCTGCGCCTGGACGCCACCGAGTTCGGGCGCGAGATGTTCGAGAGCACGTCGGACCTGTCGCGGGTGGCGGCCGAGGAGATCGTCCTGCGCGACGCGAAGGTCTATGAGGCCGGCGGCGGGCGGACGGTGTGCATCGCCCAGGTGGAGACCGTCGGCCAGGCGCTCGACGAGCGGCGCGACGAGCTGCTGCGCGCGCTGGAGGCCGTCCGCGAGCGGCGCGACCACGCGCTCTACGCGCTGATGGTCACCGACATCCTGGCCAAGGACACCGACCTCTATGTGAGTGGTGAGACCGGGCCGCTCGAGCAGGCGTTCGGCGAGCCGGTCAAGGACGGCGTGCTGCCGCTGCCCGGGGTGATGAGCCGCAAGAAGCAGGTCGCCCCGAAAGTGCTCGCCGCGTTCTGAGCGATCCCGGGTAGGGTCGTCCTCATGGCCCTCCGCAGACAGAAGAGCCGCCGCGAGCGCATCACGCAGGTCGCGGCCGACTACCTGAAGTTGAAGGCGGCCGGCAAGGCCGCCAAGGGCGCCGGGAAGGGCGCCAAGAAGACCGCCAGGGGTACGGCGGTGGCCATCCGCAAGACCTCCAACGCCAAGCGTGCCGCGGCGATGGCCGCCGGCGCCGGCGTCGTCGCCGTCGTGGCGGCGAAGCTGATCCACGGGCGCGGCGGGGGCGACCCCACACCGGCCTGATGTGACCACTCGGATTTGAAGGAATCCTGACCTCAGGGCGCTGACGGCGCTCAAGCCTCCGGGCGACCTTCCGAGTGACAGGGGAGTACGCCCGTGCTCCGTCCGCCCGCCCTCATCCGCCGCCTTCCCTCGGGAGGCCTCGCCCGCGTCCGGGTGCTCAGCCTCGTGCTGGCCGTGGTCGGCGCGCTGGCCACCGCCGCCACCGCCCTGACCGCGCACGAGCCGGCGCTGCAGCGGCTCGTCGCGGCCGGGCTGGCGCTCGGGCTGTGCGCGTACTGGATCGCCGGGCAGCGCCGGGGCCGCTTCCCGCTCGCCGCCGAGCCCTTCGAGGCGCTGGCGATCCTGCTCGTCCTGCGCTTCACGCCGGGCGCGCCGATCCTGCCGCTGCTCGGCATGACCTTCCGCAGCCTGTACGGCGGGCCCCGCACGCTCGGGCTGCGTTACGCGCTGTGGATCGGCGCGTTCTTCGGCGCGCGCGTCGGCCAGGGCCTGCAACCGGGCGACATCGGGCGCGCCGTCGGCCTGGCGCTCGTCGCCCCGCTGATGCACACGCTGGCCGTCTCGATGGCCCGCTGGGAGGCGATCCAGCGCCGCCTGAGCTCGCTCGTGCAGAACTCGACCGACATCATGACCGTGGTCGGCGAGGACGGCCGCGTGCGCTGGCAGGCCGCGTCGATCCGCTCGGTGCTCGGGCACGACCCGGACGACGTCGTCGGCCGGCCGCTGGCCGAGCTCGTGCACCCCGACGACCACCCGCAGCTCACCGCCTATGCCGCCGAGGCCGCCGGCCGGCCCGGGTTCCGGCGCAGCCTGAACCTGCGCCTGCGCGACGCCGCCGGCGGGCACCGCCAGGTCGAGGCCGTCGCGGTCAACCGGCTGCACGACCCCGCGGTGGCCGGCTACGTCCTGAACATGCGCGACGCGACCGAGCGCCACCGGCTCGAGCACGAGCTGCGCGCGCTGGCAGCCGAGCGCGAGCACGCAGCGACGCACGACCCGCTGACCGGGCTGGCGAACCGCCGGCGGCTGTTCGCGCGCATCGAGGACGCGCTCGCGGAGGCGGACGAGCTGGCGCTGCTGCTGATCGACCTCGACCACTTCAAGGAGCTCAACGACACGCTCGGCCACCAGGCGGGCGACCGGCTGCTGCGCGAGATCGGCCCGCGGCTGGAGCGCGCGGTCCCGGACGCGGACCTCGTCGCCCGGGTGGGCGGCGACGAGTTCGCGGTGCTCGCCCTCGACGCCGCCGCCGCGCCCGCGGCGGCCGAGCGGCTGCGCGCCGCGGTCGAGGAGCCGTTCCGCTTCCAGGGGCTGACGCTGCGCGTGCGGGCGAGCGTCGGCATCGCGCTCTTCCCCGCGCACGGCACCGACGTCGAGACGCTCATGCAGCGCGCCGACATCGCCATGTACTCGGCCAAGGCGAGCGGCGCCGGCGTCGAGGTCTACAGCGCGTCGCGCGACGGCCACTCCCGCGAGCGGCTCGCGCTGCTGGGCGAGCTGCCGGACGCGATCGAGCGCGGCGAGCTCGTCGTCCACTACCAGCCGCAGTACGACCTGGCGACCGGCGCGCTGGTCGGCGCCGAGGCGCTGGCCCGCTGGCAGCACCCGCAGCACGGGCTGCTGGGGCCGGGCGCGTTCCTGCCGCTGGCCGAGCAGACCGGGCTGATGAAGCCGCTGACCCTGCGCGTGCTGGCCGACGCGCTGGCGCAGTCCGCGCGCTGGCGGGCCGAGGGCCTCGACGTGACCGTGGCGGTCAACCTGGGCACGGCGAACCTGCTCGACCTCGGGCTGCCGGGCGACGTGGCCGCGCTGCTGGCCGAGCACGGCGTCGCGCCGTCGCGCCTGCAGCTCGAGGTGACCGAGACGATCGTGGCCGCCGACCCGGTGCGGGTGATCGGGGTCATGCAGGCGCTGCGCGCGCTCGGCGTGACGCTCGCGCTCGACGACTTCGGCACCGGCTCGTCCTCGCTGGCCTTCCTGCGCGAGCTGCCGGTGCAGGAGCTCAAGATCGACAAGTCGTTCGTGCTCGGCATCGAGGACGACCCGGGCGCGGCGACGATCGTGCGCACCGTGGTCGAGCTCGCCCACAACCTCGGCCTGCGCGCCGTCGGCGAGGGCGTGGAGACCGAGGCGGCCAGGGCGATCCTGCTCGACTCCGGCTGCGACCGCGGGCAGGGCTTCCTGCTCGGCCGGCCGGCGCCGGCCGAGGCATTCGCGGTCGCCGCGCCCGTGTAGGGTCGCGGCCGTGTTCGACCACGTGACGATCCGCGTCTCCGACCGCGAGGCGTCGGAGCGCTTCTACACGACCGTGCTCGGCGTGCTGGGCATCGCGCCCAAGCGCGGCGAGGAGTTCGACGAGTGGGGCGACTTCTCGACCGCCGCGGCCGACGCCGAGTTCCCGCTCAGCCGCGGGTTGCACGTCGGCTTCTATGCGGCCGGCACGGAGCTCGTGGACGAGTTCTGGCGCGTGGGCACGGCGGCGGGCCACCGCGACGACGGCGAGCCCGGGCCGCGGCCGGAGTACGGGCCGGACTACTACGGCGGCTTCCTGCTCGACCCCGACGGCAACAGCGTCGAGGCGGTGCACAACGACACCGAGCGGAACGGGGTCGACCACCTGTGGATCCGGGTCGCGGACACCGGGGCGGCGAAGGCGTTCTACGAGACGATCGCGCCGTTCGCCGGTTTCCGGCTCGGCGACGACACGCCCGAGCGCGTGCAGTTCATCGGCCCCGGCGCCACGTGCTCGTTCATCGACGACGGGCGGCCGGTGAGCGAGCACGTCCACCTCGCCTTCCCGGCAGCGGACGACGCCACCGTCGACGCCTTCCACCGGGCCGCGCTGGCGGCCGGCTACCGCGACAACGGCGGCCCCGGCGAGCGGGCCGTCTACCACCCCGGCTACTACGGCGCGTTCGTGCTCGACCCCGACGGCAACAACGTCGAGGTGGTCAACCACAACCGCTGAGCAGTGCCCGCCCCGCCGCGATCTCCTCGTCGTTGACCAGGTGGTCCATGCCGGGGAAGACCTGCAGCGTCACCTGCGCGTCCTGCGCCTTCAGCAGCGCGGCGGTCTCGCGCACGCGCTCCACCGGCACCCAGTCGTCGGGGTCCGCCGTGCCGAGGTAGGCGGGCGTGCCGGCGAACGAGCCGCGGTCCGGCCACGCGGCGCCGGGCGGGCCGATCGCCCCGCCGGTGTAGAGCAGGAGCCCGCCGTAGCGCCGCGGGTGGCGCAGCGCGTACTCGGCGGCCAGGCAGGCGCCCTGGGAGAAGCCGCCGAGCACGACCCGCGCGAGGTCGCCGAGCGTGTCCAGCAGCGCGCCGACGGTGGCCAGCGCCGAGTCGAGGTACGGCTGATTGGCGTCCAGCGGGGCGAGGAACGACTGCGGGTACCAGGTGTTGTCCCGCGCCGCCGGCGCCAGGAAGGCCACGTCGGGGTCGCCGATGCGCTCGGCCAGCGAGAGCACGTCGGCGGTGTCGCGGCCGCGGCCGTGCAGCAG
This sequence comes from Solirubrobacteraceae bacterium, assembly GCA_025935735.1. Next base: position 7,515 of record JAICUS010000042.1, read on the forward strand.
CACGCACACCGCCCGGGCGTCCGCCGGGTCGGGCCCGCGGCGCTCGACCGGCATGTCCTGGTGGATCACGGCTTGGTGACCATCAGGAACACCGCGATCACGATCAGCAGGCCGGCGAGCGCACCGAACCCGCCTTCGCGCTGCGCGAGCCGCTGGTACTCGGCCGACGGCGTGAACGGCCCGTCGCCCGCGGCGGCGATCTCGCGCTCGGCCATCTCGGCCAGCTTGCGGTCGGTGGGCACGAAGTAGGCGCCGATGAGCCCGCCGAGCACGATGACGATGGCCAGCGTGGCGCTGATCCAGAACGAGCCCATGCTCCAGTTGCCCTTGCCCACCTGGTAGAAGCCGGTGATCAGCACCACCACAAGCGCCGGCGTGGCCAGCCGGCGGTTGATGGCCAGCGACAGGTGGTGCACGAACGGCAGGTGGTGCGGGTGGCGCAGCGCGAGCGGGAACGCCACCGCGCCGGCGAACGTCGCGCCGAAGCCGACGACGGCCGCACTGATGTGGATCCAGATGGAGATCGTGTAGGCGGAGACCGAGGCGAGCACGCCCCGATCCTACGCAAGCGGGATCGTGAACTCGTCCTCGACGGGCGGGTCGTGCTCGGCCTCCTTGCAGCCGCTGACCCCGAAGCAGCGCACGCGCACCGCCTCCGGCGTGGCGTCCACGCGCAGGAACGACTTGAACATCGGCGGGTCGTTCCAGTCGAACGCCTCCGAGACGAACTTGTGAAAGCCGCGGGTGGCCGGCAGCGGCTGGATGAGCTTGCCGGCCCAGCGCGCGCGGGTGGACAGGTTCGCCTCGCCGGGTCGGGTCAGCGGCATGTCCAGCAGCTCGCACATATACGTCATCCCCTCGTCCGGTGTGAGCTCGAGCCGCCTGCCGGTATGCAGCTTGCGGTCATACAGCTGCGAGTAGCGGGCCAGCGAGTCGCCGCGCAGCGGGTAGCAGCGGAACTCGGACTCCTTGACGCCGCCCACGTCGACCTTGGGGATCTGGTGCGTGGCGTGCATGAACGCGCCGCCGCCGCCCGAGACGACGTACTGGATCACCCGGCCGCCGGGCACCCGCACCGGGTAGCGCTGGTAGTTGTGGATGTCGCCGCCGATGGCCGCCACGAAGTTGGCCCGCGGGTCGCGGACGATGTCGTCGACGGTGGCGGTCTCGCCGTCGATCGGCCCCGGGTGGTGCTTGTTGTCGACGTAGATCGGCTTGCCGGTGAGCAGGATCTTCGGCTTCGGGTCGCCGAAGGACACGCGGCGCAGCCAGGCCGCCTGCTCGGCGTCGATCTGCCCCTGGATGCCCGTGTCGATGGCGACCAGCCGCAGCGGGCCGGCGTCGATGGCGATGTACGGCCCGGGCTGGGGCGGGTCGAGCACCTGCTTGGACCCCTCGCGGTGGGTCTTCATCTTCTCCAGCATCGTGCGGTCGACCTGCGGCGCCCGCCGCCACAGCCGCTCGGCCAGCCAGCGCTTGATCCCGCCGCCGAAATCGAGCTTCTGGTCGGGCTCGTCGATCCCACACAGGTGGTGCATGAAGCCGTGCAGCCCGTCGTACCAGTCGTGGTTGCCGGGCAGGCCGAACAGCGGCAGGTCGAGCTTGGCGTACGGGAGGTAGAAGCGGTTCTCGAAGTCGCCGATGTCGCCGGTCGGGTAGGTCAGGTCGCTGCACAGCACGGCGAAGTCGACGCCGTCGGACCGCGCGACCAACCCGGGCACGACGGCGTACTGCGAGTCGTCGCCCTCGCCCGTGTCGCCGGCCACCAGGAAGCTGACGCTGCCGCTCCCGTCGCCGCGCGGCACGATGAAGTCCTCGCTGGCGCCGTCGCGCCGCGCCCGGGCGCGGGCCAGCGCGACCCAGCGCATGCGCGCGGCGTCGACCGGGTCGTGGAAGCGGCGGGCGATGATGTCGTTGCGGGAGCGCCACAACGTGCCGGGACGCAGCCAGGAGAGCGGCTTGGCGTCGGGCGGGACGTCGGCCTTCCAGTCGCCGCAGCCCGAGCAGCGCTCCCAGCCCGCGCCGGCGAGCGAGGTCCGCGAGTTGGTCGTCACGTGCCGACGCTATCCGACGGGCGCGAGCGCGTCAGCCACCGCGCCCGGGAGCTCGCCGGGGGTGGCGACGATGCGGGTCGCCCCGGCGGCCTCTAGGTCCGCGGTGTCGCCGATGCCCCAGGCGACGCCGATGCCCGGCATCCCGTGGGCGATGGCGGCCACGATGTCGAACGTCGTGTCGCCGATCATCACCGCGCGCGTGGGGCCGAGCGCGTCCAGCGCCGCCGCCAGCGTGGCGGTCTTGTCGTCGGCGGCGTCCAGGGCGGGGCCGGCCACGGCGGCGAAGCGGTCGCGCAGGCCGAGCCCGCGCAGCAGTTGCTCGGCGAACGGCAGCGGCTTCGAGGTGGCCACCGCGAGCCGGTGCTCGGCCGCCAGGTGGGTCAGGGCCTCGGGGATCCCGTCGAAGACGCGGGTGTTCTCCACCGCCGTCGCGCCGTAGCACTCGCGGTAGCTGCGGATGACCGCGGAGACCAGCGGCGCCTCTTGCGGCTCGCCCAGCAGGTCGGCGAACGCGATCGACGTCGGCGGCCCGATGTAGCGGTAGAGCTCCTCGGGAGCGCGCTCCGGCAGCCCGTGCGCGGCCAGCGCGCGGTTCATGCAGTGGCTGACCGCGAAGCGCGAGTCGATCAGCACGCCGTCGAAGTCGAAGATGACGGATGTTCCCAGCAAGTTCCCAGTGTTCCGTTGGCGGCCCCGCAGGCGGGCGGCCGCGGATCTTGGCATGTCGTCCCCACCACCGACCGGCTGCGCCTCAGTGCCGTCACCTCGCGCGCCACGGTGCGATTCACCGTGAAGCGTCAGTGGGGCGCCGGCGAACGGCTGGCTGGGTACGGGGGTGAGGGGATCGGCCGCGGTGTGCGGTGATCGGTTCGCGCGCTGTGGCGATCGATCATGCGCGGCGAAAGCTCCGCCATTCCCTACCCAGCCGCAGTTGGCTCGCTAGGGCAAGCCGTCGACGGCGAGCGCGCGGTTCGCGTAGCGCTTGTCGCCGGTGACCTCGCGCCCCAGCCACTCGGGCGGCTCGAAGGCGGCCGAGGCCTCCTCGGACGAGAACTCGACCTCGGCGGTGACGAGCCCGGACAGCGCGCCCGCGTAGACGTCGACCTCCGCGGTCAGCCCGTCGGCGAGCGAGATCAAGTGGCGGATCTTGACGATCCGGCGGCCCTCGGTGAGCGCCCACAGGGAGTCGAACTGCGCGGCGGACAACGCCAGCTCCTCCTCGACCCGCACGAGCCCGGGCGCGGACTTGATCGTGAGCGTCAGCTCGTCGTCCGCCCGGCGCACGCGGACCTCGGCGCCGGCGGCGTCGAGCGCGACGTAGCCCTGCTCGACCCGGCGCGCGATGTGGTCAGCCGGCCAACGCGGCGGCGCGTCGAGCACCCACTTGCGCTCGATCTCGGCCATGCTCCGAGATGATGCCTCGCCCGCTCGTCAAACGCGCGCTCGCCCTGCCCAACGCGATCTACGACGCGGGCGCGGGGTGGCTGCTCGGGCACCGCTTCCTGCGCCTCACGCACCACGGGCGGCGCAGCGGCCGGGCGTACCGCACGGTGCTCGAGGTGGTGGCGTGGCGCGACGGCGAGGCGACCGTGGTCTCCGGGACCGGTCCGAAGGCGCAGTGGCTGCGCAACGCGCAGGCCGGGGCGGCGCTGACCGTGGAGATCGGCAGAGCGCGCTGGCCCGCGGACTTCCGCGTGCTCGACACCGCGGAGGCGACCGTCGTGCTCGCCGCCTACGAGCGGCGCAACCGGCTGGCGATGCCGATCGCCCGCCCGATCCTCAGCCGCCTGTCCGGCGTCCACCACGACGGCACCGACGCGGCCCGGCGCAAGGTCGTGGAGGCGCTGCCGCTCGTGGCCTTCCGGCCGCGGGCGGCGGCGCCCCCGGAGCCGGTCAGACCGTGATCGCCGGCGGCGGCGCGGCCACCTCCGCGTCCGCCTTGGCCGTCGAATACGGGTACGGCCACAGCGGCAGGTTGGAGCCGATGGTCACGTTCATCAGCGACGCCCAGCTCAGATACCAGGCGAACAGCCCGTCGACGATCAGCGTCCACCCGCCCAGCTTGGTCAGCGTGACCGCCGCGCTGCCCGGGTTGATGACGCTCGACCAGCCGAGCAGGAAGTAGGCCAGCGCCAGGAAGGCGAACGCGCCGAACGCCGGCAGGTTGATGTGGTAGGCCCCGACGGCCAGCAGCACGGTGAAACCCGCCCACAACAGCAGCCAGACGCCGAACGCGTCGGCGAAGCCGAGCGTGCCCGCGGCCTTGATCACCTCCGGGCCGTAGTAGCGGATGATCAGCGCCGTGGTCAGCAGGAAGCCCGCGTAGATGACCGCGAACGTCCCGCCGAACGCGTTGTTGGCCCGCAGCTCATAGAGCCCCGCCACGAGCAGGGTCAGCCCGCCGGTGCCCAACGCGATCGGGACGAAGATGCCGACCGCGTTCGCGTTGAAGATGCGGGCGTCGGCCATCCCGAGCATCAGCACCGAGAACCCGAACCCCGCCACACCGAGCGGCACGGCCACCCCCGCCTCGGGGGCGAACGGCTTCTCGGCCGCCGCCGCGGCAGCCTCGCGCTGCTCCTCAGTTGCCGGCATGGTCAACCTCCTCGCGTGAATGACTCGGCGGTGATCGTCGCGCCGGCCGCCTCGGCGCTCGCCCGCACGGCGGCGCCGAGCTCGCCGGCCCGCGGGGTGTCGGAGTGGACGCAGACCGTCTCGGCGTCCACGGGGACCGGCGTGCCGTCGAGCGCGGGCACCGTGCCCGTCTCGACGAGGCTGCGCACCCGCTCGCCCACCGCCTCCGGCGTCGGGTCGAACAGCGGCTGCCAGCCGAACATGACCACCGTGCCGTCCTCGCGCAGCGGCCGGTCGGCGAAGAACTCCGGCACCGGCCGCACCCCCGCCGCCTCCGCGGCCGCGGCCAGCTCGCTCCCCGCCAGCGTGTAGATCGTCAGCGTCTCGTCGAACGCCGCCACCGCCTCGGCGACGGCCCGGGCCAGCCCGGCGTCGTCGAGCGCCTGCATGTACAGCGCGCCGTGCGGCTTGACGTGGTGCAGCCGCCCGCCCGCCGCGCGCACGAACCCGTCCAGCGCGGCCACCTGGTAGAGCACGTAGTCGTGCACGTCCCCGGGCGCGGCGGCGATGTGCCGGCGCCCGAACCCGAGCAGGTCCGGGAACCCGGGATGGGCGCCGATGGCCACGCCGTGCTCCAGCGCGCTCGCCACCGCGCGGCGCATCGCCCCCGGGTCGCCCGCGTGGAACCCGCAGGCCACGTTGGCGGAGGAGATGACCCGCATCAGCGCGTCATCGGCGCCCCGCTCCCACAGCCCGAAGCTCTCGCCCAGGTCCGCGTTGAAGTCCATCTCAGGCCAACGCCTTCTCCAGCGCGCGACGGGTGTAGACGCCGATGACCGTCCGCTTGTAGGCCTCGTCGCCGTCGACGTCGGCCAGCGGCTCGGACTGCGCCGCCGCCGCGTCGCCGGCCGCCCGCAGCAGGTCGGCACTCGGCGTCTCCCCGCGCAGGACGTCCTCCGCCGCGGTGGCCCGCAGCGTGCGGTTCGCCGCGCCGTTGAGACCGATCCGCGCGTCGGCCACCGTCCCGTCGGACCCCAGCACCAGCCGCACGGCGACGCCGACGATGGCGAAGTCCAGCGGGCGGATGGAGAACTTCAGGTACGCCGTCCGCGCGCCGTCGGGCTGGGCCGGCAGCGCGACCGCGGTCACCAGCTCGTCCGGCTCGGCCGCCGTCTCCAGCAGCCCGCGGAAGAACTCGTCGGCCGCCACCTCGCGCTCGCCGCGCGCCTTGGACGCCAGCCGGACGCGTGCGTCCGAGGCGATCAGCGCGCCCGGCGGGTCGGCGGTCGGGAACGCGTGGGCAACGCTGCCGCACAGCGTGCCCCGGTTGCGGACCTGCAGCGTCGACACCGCCGCCTCGGCCGCGGCCAGCAGCGGCCAGCCGGCGGCGATCGACGGGTCGTGCTCGACGTCCGCGTGGCGGGCCATCGCCCCCACCACCGCCTCGCCGTTCGCCTCGATCGACCGCAGCCCGGCGATCCCGTTGAGCCCGATCAGCACCTCGGGGTCGACGAGCCGCTCGCGCATCAGCACCAGCAGCGACTGGCCGCCGGCGATCACCTTGGCCTCGTCGCCGTGCTCGGCCAGCGCGTCGAGCACGCCGTCCACCGTGTCCGGCTGCACGTAGCGCATCACGCCTCCTCTCGCAGCGCGTTCAGCACCCGCTCGGGGGTGAGCGGGATGCGGTGGATCCGGGCGCCGGTGGCGTGCTTGACCGCGTTGGCGATCGCCGCCGCCGTGGGCACGAGCCCCATCTCGCCCAGCCCCTTGGCGCCGTACGGGCCGCGCGGGTCGTTGGTCTCCACCCACAGCGAGCGGATCGGCGGCATCTCCGTGGCCGTCGGGATCCGGTAGGTGGAGAAGCGCGGGTTCATCACCTGGCCCTCCTCGACCACCAGGTCCTCCATCAGCCCGTAGCCGATGCCCTGCGCGGCGCCGCCCTCGACCTGCGACTCGGCCAGCGCGGGGTTGACCAGGTTGCCGCAGTCGGTCGCCGCCACGAAGTCGACGATCCGCACGTGGCCGGTCTCCTGGTCGACCTCGACCTCGACCGCGTGCGCGCCGAAGCTGTAGCTCATGGCGAAGTCGCCCACGCCCGTCTCCGGGTCGGGCAGGCTGCACGGCGCGTCGTAGTGCGACTGGGCCATGATCTGGCGCCCGTCGCGGTCGCGGAAGAGCGACGACTGGACGACGCTGGCCAGGTCCATCGAGCGGTCGCCGTCGCCCCTGACCCGCACCGCGTGGTCGCCCATCTCGAGCTGGTCGGCCGGCACCTCCAGGCCCTCGGCGGCCGCGCGGAACAGCTGCGTCCGCACCTGGGCGCAGGCGTCGCGCACCGCGTTGCCCGACAGCGTGGTCACCCGCGAGCCGTAGGTGCCGAAGTCGTCCGGGATCGTCTCGGAGTCCGAGCAGATCACGTCGACGTCCTCCAGCGCGACGCCCAGCTCCTCGGCGCAGATCATCGCGGTCGCGGTGGTGGCCGCGCCGGTGCCCATCTCGGTCGCGCCGATCATCAGCGACACCGAGCCGTCCACGTTGACCTTCACGCCCGCGGCGCAGAAGTCGGCGTTGAGGTTCGGGTGGAACTTGCCGGAGGTGAAGTGCGTGCCGCAGGCGATGCCGATCCCGTGGCCCGGCGGGAGCTCGCGACCCCAGCCGATCGCCTCGGCCGCCTTCTCGCAGCACTCGGCGACGCCGCAGCTGGTCAGGGTCGGGCCGGAGATGGCCACGTCGCCCGGCCGCGACAGGTTCTTCATCCGGAACTCCACGGCGTCCATGCCGAGGCGCTCGGCGATCATGTCGGTGTGGCACTCGGCCGCGAAGGTGAACTGCGGCGAGCCGAAGCCGCGGAACGCGCCGCCGAACGGGTTGTTGGTGTAGACGGTGTAGCCGTCGTAGCGGTAGGCGGGGATGCGGTAGACCGCGCCGCCGAGCATCGACTGGGTCAGCGACACGCCGGGCCCGTATGAGGTGTAGGCGCCGTTGTCGAGGATCACCCGCGCCTGGCGGGCGGTGATCGTCCCGTCCGCCTTGACCCCGGTCTTGATGTAGATGATCTCCGGGTGGCGCGTGCGCGAGGCCATGAACTCCTCGTCGCGCGAGTGGAACATCTTCACCGGCCGGCCGAGGTTCATCGACGCCTGGATGGCCACCACGTAGATCGAGTGCGTCTCGGACTTGGAGCCGAAGCCGCCGCCCAGGTACGGGGAGATGATCCGGATCTTGTTCGCCGGCAGCCCGAAGACGCCCATCAGGCCGAAGCGGTCGAAGAACGTGGACTGGCTGCTCATGTAGAGCGTCACGCGGCCGCTCGCATCATGGTCGGCGATCAGCGCGTGCGGCTCCAGGCAGGTGTGGCACTGGCGGGAGGTGACGAAGCGGTCCTCGAAGACGTGGTCGGCCTCGGCGAAGCCGGCGTCGATGTCGCCCGCGGCCACGCGGTTGTGCGCGACGACGTTGCGCTCGACGTCCGGGTGGACCTGGACGGCGCCCTCCTCCATCGCCGCCTCGGGGTCGAACACGCCGTCCAGCGGCTCGTAGTCGACGTCGATCGCCTCCATGGCGCGCAGCGCGGTCGGCTCGTCGACGGCGATCACCGCGGCCACGCCCTCGCCCTGGTAGCGCACGACGCCGTCGGCCAGCGCGGTCTCGTCGGGCACGAACGCGCCGTACTTGGTCTGCGGCATGTCCGCCTGCGTGTAGACCGCGAGCACGCCGGGGATCGCCTGCGCCGCCGCGGTGTCGATGTTGACGATCCGGGCGTGCGGGTGCGGGCTGCGCAGGATCTCGCCGTGCAGCATCCCGGGCAGCCGCATGTCGTAGGCGTAGGGCGCCTTGCCGGTCACCTTCTCGCGCGCGTCGGCGCGCGGGAGCGAGTGGCCGACGACCTTGTGCTCGGACGGGCGGTACTCGCGGACCTTGACCTGCCCGGACGCCGCCATGATCGCGTCGACGATCCGGCTGTAGCCCGTGCAGCGGCAGAGGTTGCCGCGGATCGCCTGGCGGACCTCCTCCTCGGTCGGGTGCGGGTTGGACGCCAGGAACGCCTTGGCGGTCATGATCATCCCCGGCGTGCAGTAGCCGCACTGGGAGGCGAAGTGGTCGGCGAACGCCTGCTGCACGGGGTCGAGTCGGCCGTTGACCGCCAGTCCCTCGATCGTGGTGATCCGCTGGCCCTGCGCCTGGATGGCCAGCACCAGGCAGGAGTTGACCACGTCGCCGTCGAGGTGGACGGCGCAGGACGCGCACTCGCCCTCGTTGCACGCCCGCTTGGTGCCGGTCAGCCCGAGCTCGTCGCGCAGCACGTCCGCCAGCGACCGCGCCGGGTCGATCAGCAGCTCGTACGGCACCCCGTTGACGTCGAGGGTCACTGGAACCTTGCTCACACCACTCCTCCCTCACTCGAGCCGTCGGACAGCAGGTCGACCACGCCCTCCACGTCGCCCACGTCGGCGAACTCCTTCAGGCGCGCGCTGCCCACCCACTGCTGCGCCCACCACTGGTAGAGGTCGAGCCGCTGCGCGTCCCCGTACATCTGGATCGCCGCGCCGCGCTCGTCCGCGAACGCGATGAACAGCGACGGCACGCGCGCGGCCAGCCGGGCCAGGCCGGCGAACGTCTTGACGCCGCGCGTGGGCATGCAGTCGCTGATCAGGATCACGTCGGCGGCCTCGGTCGCCGCCTCGGCCGCCGTGAGCAGCGCCTTGCCGAGGTCCGTGGCGCGGCCCTCCGGCAGCCGCAGCACGCGGTCGACCACCTCCTCGACGTCCGCCTCGTGGCCCAGCGCCTTGATCTCGGACACCTCGTCGTCGAAGGCGATGACCGCGTAGTCGGCGCGGCCGGCGGCCGAGAGCTGGGCCAGGGCAGCGGCGATGGTCGCGGCGAGCACGAGCTTGCGGCCGACCATCGAGCCGGAGTGGTCGACGAGGATCACGTAGTCGCGCCGGCGGTGCTCGCGCGCCTCGAGGTGCAGGGCGTCGCGCTCCTGGCCGGCGAGGAACGCCTCGATGGTCGCCTCGACGGCCAGCGGGCCGGGCGCGTCGTCGGTCCACGGGCGGGCGAGCAGCGCGGTGCCGGGCGCGCCGTGGCGGGCGGGCACGCCCTCGCGCACCCGCAGCACGAGCTCGCGGGCGTGGCGCAGGACGAGCTCGGGGTCGCGCAGGTGCTCGTCGCGCGGGTCCGGCGCCTCCTGGATGCGGGCGCCGCCGTTGGAGGGGCGGTCGCGGCCGACCATCGGCACCGAGCGCGAGTCGCCCGGCTCGGCGCCCGTGCCCGGGCGGGCCAGGCCGGGGATCTCGTCGGGCCGGCGCTCGGGGCGCTGGTCGCCGCCGCCCGAGTCGCCGCGCTCGCCGGGCGGGCCGTCGCCCTCGCCCTCGGGCTCGACCGGCACGCCGCCGCGAGCGGCGAGCGCCTGCTCGACCAGCTGCTCCGGCCGGCCGGCGTAGTCGCGGCGCAGCAGCAGGTCGATCAGCTCGTGCACGATCTCCGCCGCCGTGCGCCCCGCGCTCGGCTTGACCCGCAGCTTGCCGGCGTACGCGCTGCACGCCAGGAAGCGCAGCGTGTCCAGGTCGAGCTCGCGCGGCTCCCAGCTCGCGAGCAGGTCGGCGAAGTCGATCGCGCCGCGGACGCTCGCGCCGTGGCGCAGGTCGGGATGCGTGCGCGACTCGCGCGCCAGGTCGACGGCGAACCGGTGGAAGCCGGCGCGGGCGTCGCCGCAGCGGCGGTGGACGATCGTCAGCTCCTCGGCGCGCGACTGGTAGTCGAGCTCGACGATGGCGAAGCGGTCGAGCAGCCCGCGGGCGAGCCGGGTGGTGCCGACGTCGTCGAGCGGGTTGGCCGCGCCGACCACCGTGAACCCCGGCCGGGCCTGCGTCCGGCCGAGCCGCGGCACCTCCAGGTAGCGCTCCGACAGCGCGGTCATGAGCACGTTGAGCGCGCCGGCGGGCGCCCGGTTCATCTCCTCCAGATAGAGGATCCCGCCGGCCCGCATCGCGCGCACGAGCGGCCCGGGGACGAAGTGCTCGGGCTTGTAGCCCTCCTTGAGCACCATCGGCGGGTCGAACGTGCCGGCCAGCGCGTGCGCGGTCAGCTGCTCGTCGCCGGTGACGTCGACGAAGCGGTCGGGCTCGTCGCCGAGATGGCGCGCCAGCGCACGCACCATCGTGGTCTTGGAGACGCCCGGGAGGCCGAGCAGCAGGACCGCCTTGCCGAGCCGGAGCGCGCTGAGCAACAGCCGCAGCTCGCGCCGCCGTCCGACCACTGCACCGGCGATGTCGTCCGGCAGCTGCATGGCCTCCTCCTCGCCCGCGACAGTACTCGCTCGCGGGCGCCGGCGCCAGTCAGCCGCGCACGCGCCGGCCGGCCACCTCCGGGTCGAGCCACGCATCCGCTCCCGTGAACCGGAAGCCGAACGGGAGCGCGAGGAAGCGCGCCAGGTCGGGCCGCCGGGCGGTGACGTGGTAGGCGTGCTCGCGGCGCAGCGTGTCGGGATCGGCGTCGTAGCGGTCGGTGCTGATCCACCACCCGGACATATGCGCGGGCGACGGGTAGCGGACGCCCTCGGCCGGGTCGCCCTCGAAGACGCCGTCGGTCACCACCACCAGGCGGTCGGCGAGCGGCGGGTCATACCGGGCGCCCGCGCGCTCGCAGGTGGCCAGCTGCTCGGGTCCGGCGCGCTCCAGCCGCAGCACCCAGTAGCCGTAGGCGACGGTCTCACCGGGACGCAGGACGGCGCCCTCGACCACCACGTAGTC
>JAICUS010000703.1 GCA_025935735.1 Solirubrobacteraceae bacterium
ACGGGACGGCCGGTGAGCAGGTATCGGTCCCCCTCGCGGCCGGCGATCGGGAACGCGAGGCAGACCCGCCGCGCCCGCCGGGCGAGCAGCCGATTCGCCAGGCCGAGGTGGCTGTCGGCCTCGGTCAGCACGAGCGGGATCCGGCGCGCGAGCGCGGCCAGCCCGACCGGGCCGGCGACGTAGCCGCCGCCGCCGAGCACCGCGGCCGGCGCGAGCTCGCGCAGGATCCGGTTCGCGGCGCCGACCGCGGCGCCCGCGCGCAGCAGCGCCCGCGCGGCGCGCAGCGGGTTCGTGCGGCTCAGCCCCTCGACGCGGATCGTGCGCAGCTCGTAGCCGGCGGCGGGGACGAGCTCGGCCTCCGCCCGCTCGCCACCGACGAACGTGACCTCAGCCCCCGCGGCCCTCAGCCGCTCGGCGACCGCCAGCGCCGGCACGACGTGCCCGGCCGTCCCCCCCGCCGCGATGACCACGCTCAGCACGCCCTGATCCTCGCGCATCGCCACGATCTTCGGCCGGGTGGGCGACCGCGGCGAGGTGGCTCGTGCTGCGCGCGGCGATGTTCAGCAGCAGGCCCATCGTCGCCATCAGCGTCAGCAGCGAGCTGGAGCCCGATGAGATGAACGGCAGCGGAACGCCCGTCAGCGGCGCGATCCCGAGCACGGCGAAGACGTTCAGCAGCGCCTGGCACATGATCAGCCCGGTCAGCCCGGCGGCCAGCAGCTGGGTGTAGCGGGTGGCGGCGGCCTTGGCCGTGCGCAGGCCGGCGTAGCCGATCAGCCCGTAGAGGAACAACAGGCCGCAGATGCCCGCGATGCCGAGCTCCTCGCCGATCACGGCGAGGATGAAGTCCGTGTGCGCCTCGGGCAGGTAGAAGACCTTCTGCACCGACTCGCCGAGGCCGACGCCGAAGAGCCCGCCCGAGCCGAGCGCGATCTGGCCCTGGACGGATTGGAAGCCGGCCGAGTCGGCGTGCGCCCAGGGGTTGATGAATGCCGTCAGCCGCGCGGCGCGGTAGGGCTCGACGAGGATGAACACCAGCGCGAGCGCGAGGCCGACCCCCGCGATCCGGCCGAGCAGCCGCAGCGGGACGCCGGCCACGAGCAGCAGCGCCCCGATCGTGAACGCGATGACGAGCGCGGTGCCGAGGTCGGGCTGGGAGGCGATGAGCACGATCGCCGCGCCGGTCACGAGCAGCAGCGGCCCGGTCACGCCCTTGAGCGTCTTCAGCCGCGACGGCGTGGTCGCGAGCAGCCCCGCGGCGTACAGGACGAGCGCGAGCTTCATGAGCTCGGAGGGCTGGAACTGCAGCGGCCCGGCGCCGAGCCAGCGCCGCGCGCCGTTGATCTCGATGCCGAGGCCGGGAACCTTGACCGCGACGAGCATCGCGAAGGAGATCGCCAGCAGCGCCGGCGTGAGGCGCGGCAGGAGGTCCAGCCCGCCCTTCGCCAGCAGCTGCAGCACGACGAGGCCGCCGGCGCCGAACGCGAGGTACTTGACGAGGTAGATCGTGCCGTCGCCCTGGCCCTCGAGCAGCGTGCGCGCCGACGAGGCGCTGTAGACCATCACCGCGCCGGCGGCGAGCAGGCACAGGGTCGCGGTGAAGAGGATGTTGTATTCGACCGGCTTGGCCCTGCGCCGGGAGGAGGGCGGGGCCGGGGAGCGAGTCGGCCGAGCGGCAGAGGCCATCCGCTCTGCCTTCGACGTCCGCCCCGCGAGTCCTCGCGGGCGTGCGAATGGCACCAGGGTGAACTGTGTGCCGTACGTCACACTCCGCCCTCGGCGGAGGTGACAAGGTGCCGCCATGCCATTGGCGATCGCCTTCATGTCGCACCACGGGCTCTGGATCTTTCTCACGTTCCTCGTGCTGTTCTTCTTCGCGCTCTCGCACGGCTACTACACGGTCACCGGCAGCGGGATCCACCAGCGCCCGTACGACGGGACGAGCGGCGACGCCCCCGGCGCGGAGATCCCCAGCACGATCGGCCGCGACGTCGCGCGGCGCGACTACACGCGCGGTACTCGCTGAGAGAGGGCGACCCCACACAACCGCCGCGGCTCGGACAAACTCGGCCCGTCTTGCGCAATCTTTCTGCCGAAGTCTTGACAAAACCCGTCGGACTCAGGCACAGTGGCGCCGATGTCGTCCGTCGGATCAGGCTCCCTGGAGTCGCTGCGGGAGCGCAACCGGCGCGAGCTGCTCGACGCGCTCGCCCGCGGCGGCAGCGCCAGCCGCGCTGACCTCGCCCGCCTGACCGGGCTGTCGCGCTCGACGGTCTCCACGCTCGTGGCCGACCTGCAGGCCAGCGGCCTCGTCGTCGAGCAGGAGCCCGGCCAGCGCGCCTCCCAGCAGGGCCGCCCGCCGACGCTGCTGACGCTCGACCGGTCCGCCGGCCTCGTGCTCGGCATCGACTTCGGCCACGAGCAGGTCCACGTCGCGATCGCCGACCTGTCGCGCACGATCCTGGCGGAGCGGACGCTGGCGCTCGACGTCGACACCTCCGCGGCGCGCGCGATCGACGTCGCCGTGCAGCTCGCCGACGAGACGATCGCCGCGGCGGCGGTCGACGGCGACAGCCTCCTCAGCGCCGGCGTCGGCCTGTCGGGTCCGATCGACATGGCCGCCGGCACCGTGCACACCGGCAAGATCCTCCCCGGCTGGGCCGGCGTGCAGCCCGCACAGGAGCTCGCCAGCCGCCTCGGCGTGCCGGTCCACCTCGACAACGACGCCAACCTCGGCGCGCTGGCCGAGGTCACGCTCGGCGCCGGCATCGGCGCCCGCGACGCGATGTACCTCA
>JAICUS010000624.1 GCA_025935735.1 Solirubrobacteraceae bacterium
GTCCGAGGCCGGCCGCCGCCGTATTTCCGGCGGGCGGCCCGAGGGTGGTCGCGGGCCGCCCGCCGGCGGGTCCGGCGGCGACCCCGGGGGGTCAGGAGCCGCCGCCTGGCTCCGGCGGCGGCCCGAGGGGGGTCTGGCCGCCGCCGAATGGTCGGCCGTCCCTAGCCGTCTCCTCCCCCTCCGGAGTAGGGGGGCTGGCCGCCGCCGCCACCGCCGCTGCCGCCGCCGTTGCCGCCACCGCCACCGCTGCCGCCGTGGCCGTCGTCGTCGCCGCCGCCGGCGGCGCCGTAGTACGGGGTGGGCGTGGGCGTCGGGGTGCCGTAGTAGGGCGGCTGGCCGCCGTTGCCGTGGCCGTTGTCGTCGCCGCCGCCGGGCGTCGGGGTGGCGGAGGCGGCGCCGTTGTCGTCGCCCTGGTCGTGGCCGGGGCCGTCGTCGCCGCTGTTGCCGACGCCGTGATCGTGACCGCGATCGTCACCGTGATCGTGACCGCGATCGTGATTGTTCTCGTGATCGCGATCGTCAACAGGATTGTCGACGCCGCGGCGCGGGAGGCCGGCGACCGTGAACGGCTTCGCGCTGTTGGCGAAGTCCGCGTTGACCACGAGGTAGAGGTCGCGGGCGCGGGCGATCGTGGACGGGCCGTGCAGCTTCCCGCTCGTGCGCACGTCGCGCACCTGGCCGCTGAGGTCGCCGTGGCGCAGCTTGACGGAGGAGATCTGCGCCGGCGGGCCGCCCTGGACGACCAGCAGGCGGCCCCCGTCGAGCAGCATGCCGTCGCCGCCGGGCACGGACACGCCGCTGACCGCGTCGATCGCCCGGATCGCCGCGCCGTCGCGCGACAGCGCGATCCGGAACAGCTTGCCGGTGTTGGTCTGCACGACGACGAGCCGGCGGGCGCCGTCGGCCACGATCCCGTTGAGGTTGAAGCCGGACGCGAACGCGATGCCGGAGGAGACGTCGAGGCGCTGCGGCGTGCCGCTGCCCGCCGCCACCTGCGCGGCGGTGACGTGCCAGAGCACCGGGCGCGTGGAGTCGGTCACGTAGACGTCGCCGCGCCGGGTGACCACGAGGTCGTTCAGGAACCCGCCCGGGCCGGTGTCGAACGACGCCACCCGCTGCTTGGAACCGAGGTCGTAGACGGCGATCGTGCCGGTGCTGCCGCCGGCGACGTAGAGCCGGCGGCCGGCGACCTTCAGGCCGACGGCCGACTGGCCGGCGGCGCCCGGGATGAAGGGAGAGACCGTGCGGCGGTCCGTCCGCCCGCGGTAGATCGTCCCGTCGCCGGTGTCGGAGACGAAGAAGGCGTCCAGCCGCTTGGAGAACGCCACCCCCTCCGGGTTCGCCGCCGGGTCGGGCGCGAGCGTGAACACCCGCGCGTTGGCGGAGTGCCGGTCGCGGCTGTGGTGGTCGGCCACGGCGACGCCGCCCGTCGCCGCGACCACGCCCGCGGCGAGCAGCGCCGCGGCGATGTGACGTGAGTGCCTCATGCCGGGGTGACACGGCCACCCGGGCGAACGTCACGCTACCGGTACGTCACCAGTCCATCGGCCTCCAGATGGCCGTGCTCGTTGAAGGACACCAGCGAGGTCCCGCTGCGCCCGCGGACGATCTTCGTCACCCCGGTGTTGACCGTCACGCGGTTGAGCGCCACGAACGCCGCCGGCGCGATCCCGAGCAGCCCGACGCAGGCCGCGGCGATCGCCCCGCCGGAGGTGCAGACGAGCGTCGAGCGCTCGGCCGCCGCGTCCAGCGCGGCCGCCACCCGAGCGGCGAACGCCGGCCAGGTCTCGGCGCACGGCGAGGCGTCGCCGGCAGCCACCCAGGCCAGCAGCGCGCGCTCCAGCACGTCCTGGAACTCGCGCGGGGTCAGCGCGACGCCGCCGGGGCGCTCGAGTCGCGCGGCGCTCCCGGAGTGGTGGGCGAGGATCTCGTCGGCGTCGTACTCGTCCCAGCGCGCGTCGACCGCGAACGCCCCGAGCACCGCCGCGGTGTCGCGCTGGCGGGCCAGCCGGCCGCTGAGCACGCGCTCGGCGGCGAAGCCCCGGCGCGCCAGGTCGGCGGCCAGCCGCTCGGCCTGGGCGCGGCCGCGCGCGGACAGCACGTCGTAGTCGGGGCCGCCGTAGGACGCCTGGCCGTGACGGACGAGGAGAACAGTGGGCAAAGTTGGCGCATCATCCCAGCAGACTCTTAGGGTTTCCCCAGCCGGCGGCGCTGCACTGGGCGGATGCGCCGTCTCCTCCCCGCCCTCGTCCTTCCCCTGCTCGCCTTCCCCGCCACCGCCTTCGCCGGCACCGGCACGAGCTCCAACTGGGCCGGCTACGCCGTCCACCGCTCCGGCGTGCACTTCCGCGCGGTCAGCGCGGCCTGGACCGTCCCCGCCGTGTCCTGCACCGGCCGCTCCGGCTACTCGGCCGACTGGGTCGGGCTCGGCGGCTTCCACACGAACGCCGCCGCGCTCGAGCAGATCGGCACCGAGTCCGACTGCACGCGCTCCGGACGCGCCGTCTACAGCGCCTGGTACGAGCTCGTGCCGGACACGTCGCGCAACCTCAGCCTGACCGTGCAGGCCGGCGACCGCGTCAGCGCGCGCGTGGCCGTGGACGGGCAGGCCGTCCGCCTGCACCTGCGCAACCTGACCCGCGGGACGTCGTTCGCCCGCACGCTGACCGCGCGGGCGGTGGACACGACGGCGGCCGAGTGGATCGTCGAGGCGCCGTCGGCCTGCACCGTCTCGCGCTGCCGCGTCCTGCCGCTGGCCGGCTTCGCCGCCACGACGTTCAACAGCGCCCACGCCACCAGCGCCACCGGGCACACGGGCACGATCGCCGACCCGCTGTGGGCGGCCACGGCGATCGACCTGGCCGCCGACGGCCCGCAGCTCGGCGGCCCGCGCGGGGATGACCTGGCGGGCACGGCCTCGGCGACCACCGGCGCGCTCTCGGCCACCGGCGGCTCGTTCACGGTCACCGCGGGCTGAATCCGATGGGTTGCGGCGCCGGGCGCCAGTCGGGATTGGGACCGGTCATGCCCGCAAGTTGAGCCCGGCGGCCCTGTCGGCGCGCCGCGCGGCGCGCCACGGGGGCCGTCGGGATGCAGCGCCTGCGCGACGGCCGCGGCCAGACGGCGGCCGAGTACCTCGGCGTCCTGCTCGTCGTGGTCGCGGTCGTCGCCGCGGTGTCGCACGCCGGGGTGGCGCAGGCGGTCGCGGGCGGCATGCAGCGCGCGGTGTGCCGGATCGGCGGCGGCGGCACGAGCTGCGGAACGGCTCCGGCCGGCGGGCGCAACGGCCCCGAGCTCCCGGGCGCACCGGGCA
>JAICUS010000457.1 GCA_025935735.1 Solirubrobacteraceae bacterium
CGACCGCGGCGAGTTCCGGCTGGAGGCGCGGGCGACGATGAACGTGCTCGGCGACATCGACGGGCTGCCGCTCACGGCGTTCAACGACTCGGCGCTCTCGCGCCACCCCGGCCACGGCCCGGCCGCGCTCGCCGTCGAGGTGGAGGACGAGGTGTTCGCCCGCTACACCGCGGACGCGCTGGTCATCGCCACGCCAACCGGCTCGACCGCCTACTCGTTCGCCGCGGGCGGGCCGATCGTCTCCGCCCGCCACCGCGGCCTGCTGGTCACGCCCGTGGCGCCGCACGCCGCGTTCGACCGGGCGGTGTTCCTGCACCCGGACGAGTCGCTGCGCGTGCACGTGCTCGACCGCTCGGCGCCGGTGCTGCTGGAGGCCGACGGCCAGCGCGCGTGCGAGCTGCGCCAGGGCGACTGCCTGCAGTTCCGGGTGGCCGACGAGCCCGCGCACGTCGTGCGGCTGCACCAGCACGGCTTCTATGAGCGGGCGCGGGTGAAGCTGCAGCTCACCGACTCCTCGGAGCTGGCGCCGGACGCCCACGCCGAGGTGAGGTGAACCGGCGCGGCCGCGAGCGGCGCTCGCGGCCGGCCCCGGCGCCCGTCGAGGTGCGCACGCCCTACGCGCTGGCCGAGGTGATCGCCGACCCGCGGCGGCCCTCCTCGCGGCTGCTGCTGCTCGACGGCCGCGAGGCCGGCGAGGTGGACCTGGCCGACCCGCGCCGGCTGGGCTTCGCCTACATGCGCCGGATCGCCGACCTCGTGGACGCGTTCCGGCCGCCGGGCACGGCGATCGACGCGGTCCACGTGGGCGGCGGCGCGTTCGCGCTGGCCCGGTACATCGCCGCCACCCGGCCGCGCTCGCGCCAGGACGTGCTCGAGCTCGACCCGGGCGTGGTGGCGGTGGCACGCGAGCACCTCGGGCTGCGGACCTCGCCCCGCCTGCGCGTGCGGGTGGGCGACGCGGCCGAGTCGCTGCGGGCGCGCCCGGACCGCTCGGCCGACCTGGTGATCGGCGACGCGTTCGACGGGCCGCACGTGCCGGAGCACCTCGCGGGCGCGGCGTTCGCCGCCGAGGTGGCGCGGGTGCTGCGCCCCGCGGGCGTGTACGCGCTCAACGAGATTGACGTGCCGCCCAACGACAACCTGCTGGCCCACGACGCGGTGCTGCGCGACGCGTTCGCCCACGTCGCCTGGGTCGGCCCGCCGGGCGTGCTGCGCGCCCGCGCGCCGGGCAACGTCGTCTTGCTGGCCGGCGCGGCGCCGCTGCCGCTGGCCGCGCTGCGGCGGGTCGCCGCGGCCGCGGTCCCCCGGGAGCAGGTGGCCGAGCGATAGCGTGGTCGGCACGCCGGAGCCACGCACCCACCGCAAGCAGCTCGCCCTGGCGGCCGCGATCATGGGCTCGTTCGTCGCGGGCCTGGACGCGACGGTGGTCAACGTCGCGCTGCCGGCGATCGGGCGCGACCTGGGCGGCGGGCTGGCCGGCCAGCAGTGGGTGTCCAACGCCTACCTGCTGACGCTCGGGTCGCTGATCCTGGTGGCGGGCTCGCTGGGCGACCTGTACGGCGAGCGGCGGGTGTTCTCGGTGGGCGTCGCGGGCTTCGGTGTGGTGTCTGTGCTGTGCGCGGTCGCGCCGAGCATCGGCGTGCTGATCGCCGGCCGGGCGCTGCAGGGCGTGTTCGGCGCGCTGCTGACCCCGAGCGCGCTCGCGGTGATCGTGTCGGCGTTCCCGCCGGACGAGCGCGGCGCGGCGATCGGCTCGTGGACCGCCTGGTCGGGGATCGCGTTCGTGGTCGGGCCGCTGGCCGGCGGCTGGCTGATCGACGTCGCCTCCTGGCGCTGGATCTTCGCGATCAACGTCCCGTTCGTGCTGGTCACGCTCGGGCTGGTCGCGATGGCGGTGCCGAAGAGCGCGGGGCGGCCGGGCGTGCACCTGGACTGGCTGGGGGCGCTGCTCAGCCTGCTCGGGCTCGCGGGACCGGTGCTGGCGCTCATCCGCCAGCCTGCGGCCGGCTGGGGGAGCCCCGAGGTGTGGGCGGTCGGGCTCGGCGGGCTGGCGCTGTTCGGCATCTTCCTGCTCCGCGAGGCGCGCACGCCGCACCCGATGCTGCCGCTCGAGCTGTTCCGGAGACGCAACTTCGCCATCGGCAACCTCGAGACGTTCGTGATGTACGGCGGCATGGGCGCGCTGTTCTTCTTCATGACGCTGTTCCTGCAGCAGGTGGCGGGCTACGACGCGCTGCAGGCCGGGGTGGCCACGATGCCCACGACGATCGTGATGTTCGCGTTCTCCCGGCGCGCCGGCCGGCTGGCCGACCGCTACGGGCCGCGGGCGTTCATGG
This sequence comes from Solirubrobacteraceae bacterium, assembly GCA_025935735.1. The sequence goes on from JAICUS010000457.1 coordinate 2,337, forward strand.
GCGGTGGGCCCCTGGTGGCCGCCGTCGGCCTGGGGCTGCTGCAGCGCGTGAGCGCCGACCTGAACTACTGGACCGACCTGCTGCCCGGGCTGCTCGTGTTCTCCGTGGGGCTGACGTGCACCGTGACGCCGCTCACCGCGACGGTGCTGGCCGACGCCGACGAGCACAACGCGGGCATCGCCTCGGCGGTCAACAACGCGATCGCCCGCGTGGCGAGCCTGATGTGCGTGGCCGCGCTGGGCGCCGTGGTGGCGGCGCAGTTCAACGCCGGCCTGGACGCGCGCCTACCGGGCGGCGACACGCCCGCGGTGCGGGAGGCGCGCACGCTGACGCTGGCCCGCGTCCCCGGCGTGCCCGCCGTCGAGCAGGCGTCGGTGGAGGCCTTCCACCTCGGCATCGGCATCGCCGCCGTGATGGTCGGCGCGGGCGGCGTCCTCGGGCTGATCGGCATCCGCAACCCGCGGCGCGAGGTCAAATGCGCCGACTGCGCCGAGGGCGCCCCGGGCGTGCAGGCGCCGCCGCTCGGGCGCCACGAGGTGACTAGCCCGCGGCCTGCGCGGCCGTGACCAGCCCGGAGAGCGTCATCACCAGCGCCAGGCTCGGCTCGGCGGCCGGGTTGCCCTCGGCCCAGCCGTCGACATAGGCGTGCACGCCGCCGTCGAGGTCGCTCCACAGCTCGCACGTGTCGCCGCCGGTGATGTTCGCCGGCGCGGGCGTGCGCTCGGGCAGGGCGAGGATCCCGGACGCGCGCACCGCCTCGGCCAGGCGCTCGACGCCGTCCGCGTCCAGCGCGGTCAGCGGCTCCCAGGCGTCGCCCTCGCCGAGCTCCACGCGCCCGTCGTCGTGCACGCGCATCCCGCTCGGCGGGTGGCCGCGGCCGTGGGTGCGGTAGCCGAGGACCATCAGACGGCCACGGTGTCGGGCTGGGCGACGTCCGGGCCGATCAGGTCCGGGATGCCGGCCTTCGGCGCGAGGCCCGCGCCGCCGTAGTGCCAGGCCTGCGGGGCGGTGACGTTGGTCAGCGCCTCGTGGAAGGTGGCGTAGTGCTGCGGGCGGACGACGTTGCCCACGGACATGATGTTGTCGTTGTTCTCGGACACCGCGGGCGGGACGCCGTTGCCCATCGCCGCGGCGAGGCCGGAGTGGGCCACCGGGGCGCCGATGTTGCCCGGCGTGCCCGCGCCCGGCGCGAAGCCGCCGGTGGGCGAGGCGTACTCGTCGTCGAGGCCGAACATGTGCCCGGTCTCGTGCATCATCGTCACCTGGGCGCGGCCGTCGCCCACCATGATGTCCACGCGCCGCCACTCGGCGTCCGCGGTCGCGCCGTCGTCGCCCGCGGACTCCACGGCGATCCGGTAGTTGGCGATCTCCTGGCCCTGGGTGCGCAGGTAGTTGGCCACGTTCTGCGCGCGCTCGAGGGCGATCCGCCGGTTGTCCTCGTGGCTGCCCGTCGCGCTGGCGTGGCCGGTGATCGTCACCGGCGCGCCGCCGGTCGGCGTGCCGCGCTGGAAGTCGACGATGAACTTGTTCAGGAACGTCGGCCCGGGGTCGCCGTTGCCCTGCTGGCCCGAGCCCGTGCCCTGGGCGACGGTCGTGCCGCCCTCGGGGTAGACGAGCCGGTAGTTGAGGAAGTCGGTCGTCCCCTCCAGGCCGGAGGACGTGAACGTGCCCGTGTTGCCGGTCGGGCTGCCGGTGGAGTTGACCACGGCGCCCGGGCCGGCGCTCGAGTGCTCGGGCACCTTGAAGATCGTCGCCGTGCAGTGGTCGTTGGCCAGCCCGCCCAGGTGGACCTGGAGGTCGACTTCCACGTCGGAGTACACGTCGTCCCAGGTGTTGTTGACGAAGTAGTGGCGGCTGCCCCAGGCCTGCTCGGCCATCTGCGCGTAGCGCGCGCGGAAGCCCTCGGCGTCCGTCCAGTGCCAGTTGTCGTTGACCTCCCGGACGCGGTCGGGGACGTTGGCGATCGCCATCACGCGCGCCGCGGCGGTGGCGAAGCTGGCGTTGGCCGGCGTGACGATGCCGGTCGTCGGGTCGATGGTGAGCCCGTCGACGGCGTTGATCCCCACCCGCAGCGTGATCTTCAGCGTCTGCCGCGACGGCTCGTACATCGCGTTGAAGCCGCCGATGCCCGTCGCGGAGGTCATGTCGAGCCCGGCCGCGGCGGGCAGCGGGCCCTGGCTGAGGAACGCCTCGCGCGCCGGGTCGCCCTGGCGCATCACCTGCGCGACCTGCCGCGCCACCCAGGCGTTGCCCTGCGAGCGCTGGAGCCCGAGCACCGCCTGCCGGCGCAGCCCCGCCGCCGACGAGTGCCGCGGAAGGCCCTCGACCGCCGTCTGCGCGCCCTCCGGCGTCGCCCCGGCCGGCTCGGCCACGGCGGGAGAGGGCTGCGGCTCGGGCTCGGTCTGTGGGACGCGCATGAGCGCAGCATCGCCGCCCGCCCGCCCGCCGTCAACGGGCGAACGGGCAGCAATGCGTGCTCCTCCCAGCTTCGGCTAGCCGCCGAAGGGGCTTTGCTGGGTCTGCGTCGTCGCCGGACGCTCGCCGAGCCTCACCTGCAGGGTCTTCTGCTGCCCGTCGCGGGTGACCGTCAGCGCGACGGTGTCGCCGGGCTTGTGCTCATCCACCAGCGAGGAGAGCGCGGAGGAGCTCGAGACGGCCTCGCCGCCCAGGGACGTGATCACGTCGCCGGGCTGGAGGCCGGCGGACG
>JAICUS010000824.1 GCA_025935735.1 Solirubrobacteraceae bacterium
GGCGCGGAAGAAGTCGTTGTCGCCGTGGCGGTAGCGGACGTAGTCCAGCGCGTCCCGGCCCTTGAGCTTCTGGTAGCCCGGCTGGATGTCGATCGTCGCGTAGCCCTGCCCCGGCCCGGCGGTCGAGTTGTCGTTGTAGTAGCGGCGGTCGACGTCGACGTAGACGCCGCCGATGTAGTTGACCGCCCGCCGGAAGCCCCCGAAGTTGACGTTGATCACGTTGTTGATCGGGAAGTCCTGGCCGGTGGCGCCCTCGAACAGCCGCTTGATCGTCTCCACGGTCTTGCGCGGGCCGCCCATCTCGTAGGCCGCGTTGATCTTGTCCGTCCCGTGCCCGGGGATCTTCACCTTGAGGTCGCGCGGGATCGACATCACGGCGATCCGCTTGGTGTCCGGGTCGGCGCGGACGAGCAGGATCGTGTCCGAGCGCGGCTTGATGCCGTACTTGCGGTCGCTGTAGCGGGCGTCGGAGCCGAGGATGAGGAACGTGCGCGGGTCGCCCGCCTGGGCGCGCGTGACCTCGGGGATGTCGATCGCCCGCCGCCCCTGCTGGGGGCCGAGGAACGTCTGGGCGACGTCGTGGATCTCCAGCAGCACCGCCGAGGCCACCGCGGTGGCCGACAGCGCGATCGTCAGCGCGCCGGCGATCGCCGCCCGGATGAGCACGCCGCGCCCCGGGCGCGGAACCTTCACGCCAGGCCCCCCTCGACCGCCCGCAGCTCGTCGCCGGCGTCACCGTCGAAGCGCGCCGGAACGCTGCGCGCGAAGTCCACGAGCGCCCGGCGATAGCGGGCCAGCGACTCGATCGACACCCACTCGTCCGGACCGTGGTGGCCGCCGCCGGAGGGGCCGAACTCCACCGCCGGCACGCCGGCCTTCAGGAACGCCACGGCGTCGGAGGCGCCGTCGCGGCCGACGCTCATCGACTCGCCGCCGGTCAGCCGCGAGGCCGACTGGCAGAGCGCGAGCACGTACGGGTTGGTGGGCGCCACCTTGGCCGGCGGCCAGACGAACGTGCGGGCGACGTGGACGTCGGGGATCGACCGGATCTGGGCCAGCAGCACGCCCGGGTCCTGCTCGGGGAGGTAGCGGATGTCCACGTCCATGGCGCACTCCTCGGGCACCTTGTTGGGCGCGTCGCCGCCGACGATCCGCCCCAGGTTCACCGAGGGCCGGTCGAACAGCTCCGACGACTCGAGGGTGAACGGCATCGACTCGATTCGCCGGAAGACGTCGATCGCCTTCAGCACGGCGTTGTCGCCCAGCCACGGCGTCGAGCCGTGCGCGGAGGTGCCGAAGATGAGGATCCGCATGGCCAGCACGCCCTTGGCCTGGACGCCCACGTGCAGGTCGGTCGGCTCGCCGGTGATCGCGAAGTCGCCGATGTAGCCGAGCTTGACCAGCTCGTCGGAGGTGCGCGAGTCGATCTCCTCGGACTCCTCGTCGGGCACGCAGACGAACCGCACGCGGACCTCGCGCTGCGTGCTGAGGTCGTGCAGCGCGCACATGATCGCCGCCAGGCCGCCCTTCATGTCATACGCGCCGCGGCCGATCAGCCGGTCGCCCTGGATGCGCGGCGCGAACTGCTCCGAGCGCGCCGGGACGACGTCGTAGTGGCCGTGAAAGACGAGCGTCGGCCCCTCGGACGCGCCAACTTCCGCGGTCAGCGCGAAGCGGTCGCCGAACTGGTGGTCGGACACGGGGATCTCGCGCGCCTCCAGCCAGCCCTTGATGAAGCCCGCCGCCGCGCGCAGTCCTTCCACGTTGGACGTGTCATAGGTGATCAACCGCTCGGCCAGGACCTGCTCGTCCATGTGGGCAGGGTAACGTCGCGCGAGGTCCGAGCTTGCGAGGACGGAGCGCGAAACCGTTCTCAACGGCCGTTCGAGTTGACAGCCGGGCCGGCGATCGTGGAGAGTTGCGGACCTCATGAAGCGGTCTTGGATCGGCGCGGCGATCGCCGCCTGCGCGCTCGGCGCGCTGCCGGCGACGGCGGCGGCGGACCCGACGCTGACGCTGA
>JAICUS010000280.1 GCA_025935735.1 Solirubrobacteraceae bacterium
CTGCTCGAGCGCCTTGACCGACTCCGCGCTGCCCGGCAGGAACGAGGAGGTCTCGTTCTTCTGCGCCTGCTCGAACTTGCCGGCCTGGCTGGCGAACCCCGCGAACACGAAGAGCGTGACGAGGAAGACCACCCACGTGGCGGTCCGGCCGGCGGGCACGGTGAAGAGGTTCATCGGACCGCGAGCTCCCGGGCCGGGTCGAGCGCACGGCGAGCGGCGTCGCCGAAGCTCGTCAGGGGGAACGGGACGAGGCGCAGGACGGCGGCCGTCTCCATCCGGCTGCGCAGGTGGGCCGAGAGCTGCTGCCGGTCCTCGCCGAGCCCGCCGAGGTACACGATCTGCGAGACGCCCGCCCGCTCGGCCTCGGCCGCGACGTTCGCGGCCGCCCGGCGATCGAGCCCGGCGAAGTCACGCGAGCCGAGCGAATGGACGAGGTGGTAGACGACGTCGACGCCCTCGAGCGCACCGTGCAGCGAGTCGGTCGCGTCGGCGGCGAGCCCGCGAACCCCCGGCAGGTCCGGCGCGCCGCCCCGCCGCGAGACGGCGACGACCTCGCCCCGTTGCGCCGGCACCGGCACGAGCGCGTGCCCGACGAACCCGGTCGCCCCGATGACCGCCGTTCTCACGCCGTCACCTCTCCGGCGGTCGCGTGGCCCCGGGCGAGCGCGCTGACGCGCGTGGCCTCGGCGATCGGGTCGCCGGTCAGCAGCAGCACGCCGTCGGACTCCGGGAGACCGCTTCGCGCGGCCGCGCCGCCGAGCGCGAGGCGCCAACGCGCGGCGAACCCGCGCAGCTCGTCGCGGACCGGCCGCACGCGCTCGCGGGCCGCCGCGCTGAGCACGACCACGTCGGGACGGACGCGGCCGCACGCGTCCTCGACGGTGCCGAGCGGGGCGTCGGGGCCGAGATAGACGATGCGCCAGCCGCGCGCACGCAGCGCGAGTCCGAACGCGAGCAGGCCGAGGTCGTGGCGCTCGCCCGGCAGGCAGGCGAGCACGGCCGCCGGGCCGATCCCGACGCCCCAGCCACGAGCGATGCCGAGCAGGCGTCCACGCAGGACGGTGGTCGCGAAGTGCTCCTGGGCGATCGATGCGTCGCCGCGCGCCCAGCGCTCTCCGAGCTCGCGCAGATAGGGGAGCACGATCTCGCCGAGCAGCGTCTCCAGCGTCGTCATGGCCAGCAGCCGGTCGAGGATCGCCTGCGCCCGCGGCTCGTCGAAGCCGTCCAGCGCATCCGCGAGCTCTTCACCCAGCGACGGCCAGGAGAGCGCCGGCAGCGATGCCGCCTCCCCGACCGGCGCGCGCGACACGGCGGCGGCCGCCTCGGCAGCGGCCAGCCCCTCGGCCAGGTGCCGTTGCATGAGCCGTACGCGCTCCAGATCCGCGTCGGCGTAGAGGCGCAGGCCGCCGGCTGAGCGTGTGGGCCGCAGGAGCCCATAGCGGCGCTCCCACGCGCGCAGCAGCTCAGGGCTCACCCCGGTGCGCTTGCTCAGCTCGCCGATCCGGAGGGCTCGGTCGTCGGTCATGCCGAGATTGTACAGCACTTGGACAACGCCTTGACAGATTCCTGATCGGAGGCTACGGTGTAGATATGGACAACAACAGAACAGAAGTTGGACAGCGCAACCTGCTGGACGGCGTCGCCGCCGCCTTGCTCATCGTCGGCGGCCTCAACTGGGGCCTGGTCGCGATCGCCGAGTTCGACCTCGTGGCCTGGCTCTTCGGCGAGGACTTCGGCACGACGAACGTGGTGACGCGAATCGTCTACGGGCTCGTGGGGCTCGCCGGCGTCTACGGCATCGCCGCGCTGCTCCGCCGCCGCCAGCCCGCCGGCGCCCATCGCGCACCGGCCGCTGCTTCGCGCTAGGCGCGCATCAGGTTCCGCCCCCCTAAGACAGGAAGGACGAACATGAGTACCAAGCGCACCATCTCCACCCTCGCCGCGGCCACGGCGGTTGCGGTCGCCGCGGTCGGACCAGCGTCCGCGAGCGCCCACCCTGCGAGCCCGAAGAAGGACATCGTCGAGACCGCCGTCGCGGCCGGCAAGTTCGACACGCTCACCACGCTGCTCAAGCAGGCCGGCCTGGTCAACGCCCTGAAGGGCGAGGCGCGCCACACCGTGTTCGCGCCGACCGACAAGGCGTTCGCGAAGGTGCCGAAGGCGACCCTCGACGCGCTCGCCAAGGACAAGGCGAAGCTGCGCGCCGTGCTGCTCTACCACGTCGCCAAGGGCAAGCTGCCCGCCGCGACGGTCGTCAAGCGCCACTCGATCAAGACGCTCAACGGCCAGCGGGTCCACGTTCGCGTCCGCGACGGCAAGGTGTTCGTCGGCGGCGCCCGGGTCGTCACGCCGGACGTCGCCGCGTCCAACGGCGTGATCCACGTGATCAACCAGGTGCTGATCCCCCGCTAGGGAAGATGTCTCCGCTGCAGCACGGGACTTCGGTTCCGTACTGCCGCGGATCTCCACGGCGCGGCGGCGGCCGCAGCGCTGGCCGATGAGGTCGCGCGCGGCCGCCACCGCAGTCACCGCCGTGGCGCTCTCGCGCGCCGGCGACGGTCGCGCCGCTCGCGGGGGTGGCATAATCGTGGCATGGCCCGCACACGGCTGAGCACGACGGTCGATGCCGAGCTCCTCGCCGGAGCGCGGCGGGCGCGTTCGGGGCTGACCGACGCCGCCCTGGTCGACGAAGCGCTGCGAGCGCTGCTGGCTCGCCAACGCGCCGCGGAAGTGGACGCGAGCTACGCCGCGTATGACGCGCATCCGCTGGATGAGCCTGACGCGTGGGGCGACCTTGCCTCGTTTCGCGCCGCCGCGGCGGCCAGTTGAGCATGATCCCGGCTCGCGGCGAGCTGTGGTGGTGCGAGCTTCCGGGGGCCGGCCGGCGCCCGGTGGTCGTGCTGTCCCGTGACGCGGCGATCCCGCGCCTGCGCCGTGCGTTGGTCGCGCCTTGCACGACGACGATCCGGTTGCTCGCCAGCGAGGTCGTCCTCGAGCCCGGCGATGACCCGGTGCCGCAGCGCTCGGCGGTGAACCTCGACTCGGTCGAGAGCGTGTCCATCGCGGTCCTCGTGCAGCGGCTCGGAAGGCTCGCCGACGTGCGCATGCGTGACATCTGCAGCGCGCTGGCCACCGCGGTCGACTGCCAGGACTGACGCGCCCCCGCTACCGGATCGGACGCAGACCGTGCTCGGCGAGCCAGCGGCGCGCTCGGCCACGCCGGCGCTCGTCGGCGAACCGGTGGAAGCGGGTGAGCTCGTCCGGATGCGCGTCCAGCACGGCGCGAAACCGCCGGAAGGCCCCGCGACCCTGGATCGCGCGCTCGAGCCGCTGCGCCAGCGCGCGATCGGGCACGGCGGCCGCGAACTCCGCCATGTCGCGCCAGCCGGCGTGCGAGCCTGCCTCCACTGAAAGCCAGCGCCCCGGGTCGTCGAGCTCGACGGGGTCGTCGTACGGGGAGCCCGGCCAGATCTCGCCGGTGGCCAGGTCGATCCGCCCGCCGCCGTGCACCGGGTCGCCGTCGAGCAGCTCCGCCAGCTCCTCCACGTCGACGGCGATCGGCCGCAGCTCGCTCGCCTGGTCCTCGAGCGCGTCGGCAAGCTCGGCGTCTCCGTCGAGCCCCCGGCGGCGCAGCCGTTCGGTGCACGCGCGCGCGAGCGGGCTCTCGGGATCGTCCAGCAGCGCGTCGCCCACGAGCTGGAGCACGTCGTCGAGTGGGCGAGCCTCGCACGCGCGGCGGACCGCCGCCTGGTCGCGCCGCCACACGGCGGCGCGCAGCTCTTGCAGCGACTCGCGGTCCCACTCGGACACGGCCGGCTACGCGACGAGCCCCTCGTTGTAGCGGTCGACGAACCGCTGGACCTGCTCACCGTCGCTGAGGTCGACGCCGGCCGCGAGCGCAGCCTCGGCGAACGACTTCGCCGGCCCCCAGGCCGCCTGATCCTGAGTGGTGCGGAGCATCTCGTCGCGGTGCTCATCCACGGCCGCGACGGCCTCTTTCAGCTTCGCCGCCGGGACGCCGCGCCGGCGGCCGGCGTAGCGGACCCAGGCGGCCAGCACGTCCGGGACGCGCTCGAAGAACGCGGCGTCCCCGGAGATCTTGCGCGGCAGCCAGTCGACCATGAACAGCTCGACCACGACCGGGCTCCAGCGCAGCGGGCCGCCATGGTTGTAGTCCGCGCCGAAGTCGATCGCGACCTGCGCCACGTACTCGGCATCCTCGTCACCGCGCCAGCGCCGGCCCTCCGGCGCCTCCAGGAACCCGGCGAGCAGGGCTTCGCGCTCCTCGGGAGGCACCTCGCGGTAGTCGTCGGGCAGCTCGAAGCCCTCTGGCAGCAGGCGCAGACGAGCCTCGACCAGCGCGCGCGACGCGGGGACGTCCTCGCTCACCGGCGGGTCGAGCGTGTGGTCGAGCATGTAGAGCGCGCGCTCGACGCGGGCGCGCGCCTCGGCGAGATCGAGCGCGCGCAACTCGATCCCCGGCTCGCCGTGGCGCTCGAACTCGGCCCGGACCTCCGCCAGCGGCCCGGCCACGAACACGTCCTTGACCAGCCCACCGAGGTTGTGGTCCACGTACACGCCCAAGGTGTGCGACCCGCTGAACTCCAGCACCACGCTGACGCCGTCGTCGAAGTCGTCCTCGCACAGCAGCGCCGCCGCGGTCGGCCGAGCGCTGCCGGGCTCGCCCGCCCAGTCAGGGTCCGGCAGGCCGGCAGCGGCGAGTCGGTCGGCCGCCGCGCCCGCCAGTTGCGCCCGGCCGGGCGCGCCGACCGCGCTCAGCGCCCGCAGCGCGGCGAGCGCCGGCGCCGTGCCCAGCGCCTCGAGCGAGCGCACCAGCCCGGGGAAGAACACCGCGTCGGCCTCCGGCTCGTGCAGCCAGGTGCCCACGAGGCCCGACGCCCACTGCTCGGCCTCGAGAGCGTCCGTGACCTCGGCCACGACCTCGGTGGCCAGCTTGGCCACCTCCGCGAGCATGCGCCGCAGCGAATCCGCCTGGCCGCGCGCCCGGGTCGCCGACTGCGCCTTGCGTCGCTGGCGCCGCTGCTGCTGCCGATGCCGCTTCTCGCTCATGACGGCGAGCGTAGATCCAGTGCCGGTCGCCATCCGGATGTCCGCCCGCAACGTGCGGCGAAACGCCTCCGACGAGGCCCACAGGCCGCTGTAGGGAATGGCGAATGCAGGGTGCGCGATTGGCTACTAGTGTCTGCGCAATTGGCTAGCGCCTGATCTTAAGCGGCCGCGCTGAACTGTTCGAAGCGCAGGAGCAGTCGCTCTGGATCCGGTCTTTCATCGCTACGGCGCGGCTGCTGGATTGCGGCACCGTGGAACTCCTGCAAGCCGCTGCGGAGCATCGGCCCATCGATCTCGTCGAGCAGCCGTCGCGCGATATGCACGACGCCGCGAGGATCGATTCCGAGCAGGTTGCGGTCGTAAGCGAGGTGGTGGATCGCGCACAGCGCGATGCCGTTGACCACCGTCGCGGCACCGAGCGGCGCACGGTCATCGATGATGTGCGCCGCTTGGAGAAGCGACGCCTCGCGGAGACGGCAGACCGCGCAGCGAGTAGCGTACGCACGGAGCACGGCGCTGCGGAAACGATGCTGATGCAGCCGGAGGAGGGCGTCGTAGGTCGCGTAACGACGGACGTCCCCCTCCGAGATGAGACCGGCGGGCGTCGTGTCCTCCATCGGTAGTCCCGCTTGGAGGCGGACGAGCTGGGCGTCCTCGTCGACCGCCACGACGAATGCCGGCGCGACCGCCGCGTACTGGCTCGGCGCGATGCCGCGGAAGTAGATCAGCGGCACAGCGAGCTGGTGCGCGCCGATCAATGCCCGGTTGTCCGCGGCGGCACTCAGACGGGCCGCCGGCGACTCGGTTCGCGGCGCCCTGAACCGATAAACGAAGCTGTCCGTCGCCTCGTCGAACTCGTCCTCGTACGGCGCCGGGCGCCCGCTCTTGGGAGGCGCCGTCACCAAGCAGAGCGCCGCGGGCCCGGCCATCTCCCTGGGTCTGAAGATCCCGCTGTAAAACGAGCCGAAGCTCACGCGGCGGCCAGCGAAGCGGAACCCTTCGACCAGCGCGGCCAGCGGGATCAGGTCGTCGAAGCGCCGCTGCAGCTCGCGAACCCGCTCCAGCGCTGCACTGCGCAACTCGGTGTCGCGAACGTCGACCACTGAGCCGAGTCTCTCGATCGCAGCGCCGCGTCGCAAGCGGAGGGGCTGGCACTCTCACCGTGGCATCGGTGCGGCTGGGAGGCGCCGGCAGCGGATGACGAGGATCGGCGAGTAGGCTCGCCGGCATGGAGTCCCCAGCCGTAGGCGACCTCGTCAACGTCTCGACCGGCGGCCCGCCCGCTGATGGGATCGTGTTCGACGTCCCGAGCGCGCAAAAGGTCGTCGTCGCGATCGTGGATCCCCGGCGGGGTCCCGTGTTCAGCACGGTGCGTCCTGGGACGCTCAGCGTGCGCACGACCGAAGGCGCCCATGACGTCGCGCTGCGTCAGCTCATCCGCAGGAGCCCACCTCCCGGGCAACGGACCGTGCGTGGCGGGCCGAGCGGTGGACGCGGACGCGCGGGCCACACGCGTGGCGCGACGCACCGCACCAGCGACCACTGACGAGGGCCGTGACCCGGTTGTCGTGAAGGCCGGCCCGACCGTCGATCCGAGCGGTCAGGCCCGCAGGCCGCGCGACCATGGGTGGCTCGCGCCGGCGCCTGTGGCCGGAGGGTCGTCCAGGCACATCACGCCGCCCTGTTCGAGCAGGTCCACACTCTCGTGGTGAGCCCGTGTGCGAGCCGGGCCCGCCGGGATGACCGGCGCCGCGTGGACGGGCCTGGCGTGCTGGACGGGGCTCGCCTGTCTGCGGCGCGTCCTCCTCGGCGCGGCGCTCGCAGATCGCGCGGCGGCCCGCTCGGCCTCGGACTCGTCCTCCGGCCTCGCGCGCATCGGGCCCTCCGGCGCACCGGTCTCCACGTCGACCGCCCGGGCGCGAACCTGGGCGAGCATCCAGTCGCGGTCCGCGGAGATCGGCATGCGCTCGAGCCGGTCGCGCAGTCCCCGCAATTGGTCAAGTCGATCGCGCTGGTTCATCCGGCCCCCTGCCTCTGCTCGAGGGGGCGCAAGGCAAGCCGCCCGGCGCCGCAACCTGTTCCATCGGCACATCGGTGCCCGGACTTGAGCCCAATGTGACCGCGAACGCGCCATGTTCGGCGCCGAGCGCGCGGACATGTCGCATGCCTCGGCGTCGAGGGCTCGTCAACAGCCCGTGGCCGCCCGTAGAGCGGCGCACAGTTCCTCGCGTCGAGCCGCCGGGATCTCGGTGATCCGCTGTGTCAGCAGCGCCTTCGGCACCGTTGTCACGTTGTCGAAGGTCAGCGCGCACTCCTCGGGCATGCCGTCCGCGCGGCCCAGGCGCACCTCGGTCGGGATGTCGCGGATCGTGCGCGTCGCCGGCGCCACGAGCACCGACGTCAGGACGGCAATCGCGGCCTGGCGGGTGAGGACGCACGCCGGGCGCCGGCCCGCGTCCGGGTGCTCCACCCACCACCCCTC
>JAICUS010000310.1 GCA_025935735.1 Solirubrobacteraceae bacterium
GGAGCGCCTCGGGTTCACGGGCGAGGTGCGCGGCACGCCCGAGCAGGACGGCGTCCGGCCGCTGCCGTCGGTGTCCGAGCACGAGCAGCCCCGCCGCGTGCCCGGCGCGACCAAGGGCTGACCGCCACGCCGGAGCGCCGCGACGCCCGCCCGCCCGGCGCCGCTGGGCGGGACCTGTGGCTGCTCGCCCTGCGCGTGAGCGGCGCCCGCGGGCCGTGTGCCGAGGCGGCGCGCAACGTGCTGCTGACGATCCTGCTGGCCCAGCTGCTGGCCGGTGCCGGGCACGACGGCCCGCCGCATCCGCCCCGCCGGGCGCCGCGCTCCGCGGGCCCGCGCCGCCACCGGCTGCCGCACCGCGACTCGCTGGCCGGGCGCCGACCGCGGGGGTGAGCCCGTCCGGGCCGGCGCCTACGGTCCTCGGATGGCGACGCCCGCGGGCATCCCCGGTTCGACCTTGACCGGCCCCTGGCCGGTCGGCCACTACGCGGCGGCGCTGCGCGAGCGGCTGCGCGGCTTCGCCCACGTGCAGGTGTTCGGCGAGGTGTTCGGCTTCAAGACCGGGCGGGCGAAGGTGTGGTTCGAGCTGCGCGACGCCGGCGGGGCGCTGCCGTGCTCGATGTGGCGCGAGGACTTCGACCGGCTGGGCATCGGTGTGCTGGCCGACGGGGCGCAGGTCGTGGCGGCCGGCGGCTGCGACTTCTACGCGGGCTCGCGCACCGCTTCTCCCGGGTTCTCGTTCGCGGTGACCGCGCTCCGCGTCGCCGGGGAGGGCGACCTGCTGGCCCAGCTCGCGCAGCTGCGGCGCCGGCTGGCCGCCGAGGGTCTGTTCGAGCCCCAGAAGACGCTGCCGCGGCCGGCGCTGCCGCGCTGCATCGGCGTGGTCACGGGCGAGTCCGGCAAGGCCCGCGACGACGTGCTGGCCGGGCTGCGGCGGCGCGGCTGGGCCGGCCGGGTGGTGTGGGGCTTCGCGCCGGTCCAGGACCGCCACGCGGCGCCGTTGGTGACCCGCGCGCTGCAGGATCTCGCGGCCTGCCCAGAGGTCGACGTGATCGTGGTCGCCCGCGGCGGCGGGTCGCTGGCCGACCTGTTCGCGTTCTGCGACGAGACGCTGTGCCGCACGGTCGCGCTGCTGCGCGTGCCGGTCATCGCGTCCGTCGGCCACCACACCGACCGCACGCTGCTCGACGACGTGGCCGCGGTCGCCTGCTCGACCCCGACGCACGCCGCCGAGGCCGCGGTGCCGGTCGACTGCGCCGCCGCCCGCGCGGCGCTGACCGGGCTGGCGTCGCGGCTGGAGCGTCAGGGCCGCCGCGCGGTCGTCGACCGCGCCCGCGCCCTGTCGCGCCTCTCCCGCGCCCCGGGCCACCACCTCGAGCGCCACCGCGCCCGCCTGCACCAGCACCTGCGCGAGCTCCGCGCGTCGACCCGCCGCGCGCTCGCCGAGGCGGAGCGCGACACGGCGGCGACCGCCGGACGGCTGGCGCGGCGGGCGGAGGCGCCGCGCGCGGCCACCGAGGCCCGGCGCGAGATCTCCACGCGCGCGCTCGGCCTGCAACGCCGGCACGCCGCGGCGCTCGCCGCCGCCGCCCGCGGGCGCGACGCCCTGGCGGCGGACGCGGCCGCGATCGGCCGCGTCTCGCTCGTCCCACGCCGGCGCGAGCTCGACCGCCTGCTGGCCGTGCTCGCCGCCCACGACCCGCAGCGCACTCTGGAGCGCGGCTACGCGCTGCTCGAGGACCCGGCCGGCGAGCCGGTCACGTCCGCGGCCGTCGCCGGTTCGCTGCCGCGGCTCACCGTGCGGCTGCACGACGGGCGCGTGGGCGTCCGTCCGGACCGCGCGCAACCCTGATGGGTCCATGGATCTGAGCTACGAAGACGCGAGCGCCCGCCTCGAGGCGATCATCGCCCGCCTGGACTCCGGCGAGGCCGGCCTGCGCGAGACGCTCGAGCTCTGCCGCGAGGGCCGAACGCTGGTCGAGCACTGCGCCGCCGAGCTCGACGCGGTCGGCCAGGGGCTCGAGGAGCTGCGGCTCGACGAGCTGGTCGCGCGGTTGGAGCCGCGGCGCGCGGCGGCTTGAGTCTTGCCGGCGCCTCGTGGCGCCGCAACTCTCAGCCGACGCGCACGACCGTCCGGCCCTGCAGCTCACCCCGCAGGATCGCGTCGAGAGCGTCCTCCAGCCCGTCCAGCGTCACCTCGCGGGCGATGGCCTCCGCCAAGTGAGGCGGCTTCAGATCGTCCGCCAGCCGCGCCCACGTCTCGCGCCGGTCCTCGATCGGCGTCTGCACCGAGTCGATGCCCAGCAGCGACACGCCGCGCAGGATGAACGGGAGCACCGACGTCGGCAGCGAGATCCCTGCCGTGTTCCCGCACGCCGCGACAGACGCGCCGTAGCGCAGGCCGCGCAGCACGCCGGCGAGGACGTCGCCGCCGACGCAGTCGACCGCGCCGGCCCAGACAGACTTGGCCAGCGGCCGCGTCTCGTCGCCGATGACGTCGGAGCGCGAGATCACGGACGAGGCGCCGAGCGACGACAGCCAGTCCTCGGCGTCCGACCCCGTCGAGGCGACCACCTCGTAGCCCCGGCCCGCCAGCACGTCCACCGCGACCGAGCCGACGCCGCCCGACGCACCGGTGACCAGCACCGGGCCGTCGTCCGGCGACAACCCGCGCGCCTCCAGCGCGATCACGCAGCGCGCGGCCGTGTAGCCCGCCGTGCCGATGGCCATCGCGTCGCGCAGGGACAGGCCGTCGGGCAGTGGCACGACCCAGCCGGACGGCACGCGGGCGCGCTCGGCGTAGCCGCCGTGGTGCGCCACGCCGAGGTCGTAGCCGTGGGCGAGCACCTCGTCGCCGGACTCCGTGGTCCCCGCGAGGTCGATGCCCGGCACCAGCGGCGAGATCCGGGCCACCTGGCCCTTCGGGATCGTGGCCAGCGCGTCCTTGTAGTTGACGCTCGACCAGGCGACGCGCACCTCCACGTCGCCCTCGCCGAGGTCGAAGTCGTCCGGCAGGTCCCGCAGGCCGCGCGCGACGTCGTCGCCGTCCTCGGACCGCTCCGCGATGAAGGCCTTCACGGAGCGGAAGACTAGCTCTGCGTGCCGCCGCCCTCGTCGGCGCCCACCAACCCCGAGCGCACGGCGAGCAGCGCGACCTCGGCGCGCCGCTCCGGGCGCGGCATGTCCTCCAGCCCGAACAGGCGGGCCAGCAGGTCGAGCTCCTGGGTGACCACGTCGACGGCGATCCCCGTGGCGTCGGACACCTCGAGGTCGGACGCCGGGTTGAAGCCGTCGCCGTCCGCGAACAGCGGCTTGCACAGCGCGCGCAGGATGCGCTGCTGCTGCTCGGAGAAGCGGGGCGTGGCGCTCAGCTCGCCCTGGACCATCGTCGGCCCCGGCCCGCCCTCGCCCGGCTGATGGAAGCCGAGTATCGTGCGGCCGATCTTCACGAGGTCGCCGTCGGACAGCCGCCGGCGGCCCGCCAGCCGCAGCCCGTTCACCCAGGTGCCGTTCTGGGACCAGCCGTCGTCGCAGATCGTCCACTCGCCGGCGCGGAAGGACAACTCGGCGTGCAGCCGCGATGCCTCCGGGTCCCAGCCCAGCGAGATGTCGGCCTCGTTGCGGCGGCCGACGGTCACCGCCTCCGCGGGCTCGAGCGCGTGGATGTGCTGGCGGCCGTCGCCGTCGCGGAACATCAGGAACGGCAGGCCGCGCTCCACCGCGGCGCGCCGCTCCTCGAGCTCCTCCGGGGTGCGGCTTCCGAGCGTGGCGGGGGTCTCCATGCGAACGCTGACCCTACAACCGCCCGGCGGGCCCGTACAAGGGTCTCGCCTTGCGACGTCACATTCGCTGGATGATCGTCCCGGTCCCCAGGCCGCCGCCGCAGCACATCGTCACGAGCCCGACCTCCTTGTCGGAGCGCTCGAGCTCGTGCAGCAGCGTGGTGATCAAGCGGGCGCCGGTGGAGCCGAGCGGGTGCCCGAGCGCCATCGCGCCGCCGTTGACGTTGACCCGGTCCATGTCGGGCTCCAGCTCCCGCGACCAGGCGAGCACGACCGGCGCGAACGCCTCGTTGACCTCGAACAGGTCGATGTCGCCGATGCTCATCCCGTTGCGCTCGAGCAGCTTCCGGGTCGCCGGGATCGGGCCGGTGAGCATCATCACCGGGTCCACGCCGACCGTGGTCTGGTCGACGATCTTCGCCCGCGGCGTCAGGCCGAGCTCGGACGCCTTCTCGGCCGCCATGAGCAGCACCGCCGCGGCGCCGTCGGAGATCTGCGACGAGTTGCCCGCGGTCACGCGGCCGTCCGGCTTGAACGCCGGCTTCAAGCCGGCCAGGGCCTCCAGCGTGGTGTCCGGCCGGATGCCCTGGTCGGACACGTAGGTGTCGCCGTTGACCTGGAACGGCAGGATCTCGCGCTCGAAGCGCCCCTCTTCCGTCGCCCGGTGCGCGAGCTGGTGCGAGCGCAGCGCCAGCTCGTCGAGCTCGTGGCGGGGCAGCTCCCACTTGTCGGCGATCATCTCGGCCGACAGGCCCTGGGGGACGAGGTTGTAGCGCTCCATCAGCGCCGGCGGGAACGGCGACCCGACGGTGTCGGTGAACTTCAGCCCGACGCCCAGCGGGATGTGGCCCATGTGCTCGACGCCGCCCCCGACGGCCACGTCGTGCACGCCGGCGGCGATCAGCGCCGCGGCGAAGTTGACCGCCTGCTGCGCCGAGCCGCACTGGCGGTCGACCGTGGTCGCCGGCGTCTCGAGCGGCAGCCCCGCCTGCAGCCAGGCGTTGCGGGTGACGTTGACGCTCTGCTCGCCGAACTGCTGCACGCAGCCGCCGACCACGTCCTCGACGGTGTCGGCCGGGATCCCGGCGCGCTCGATGACCGCGGTGAACGTCCGGCCGAGGAGCTCGTTCGGGTGGACGTCGCGGTAGTAGCCCTTCTCGGGATGCCCGCGCCCCACGGGGGTGCGGACGGCTTCGACGATGACGACTTCTCGGCCCGACTGCGGCATTTGTGGCTCCTCCGGTGCGTTACCGGGGTAGTCTACGCAGAGCCGTTGACTGGCTAGTCAATCAATGGAGGTCCAGTCGTGTCGGAACGCTTGGCGATAGCGGGATCCGGGGCCATCGCGTGCGGCCTGGCGGCGGTAGCCGCGGGCCGTGGCCACGTGACCGTATTCGCCCGCTCCGACGGCTCCTGCGACAAGGCGCAGGCCAAGCTGGACAAGCTGTGCGAGAGGCTCGGCACCCACGTCAACGGCAACGTGACCATCAGCCGCGACCCCGCGGTGCTGCGCGACGCGACGTTCGTCGTGGAGGCGATCGTCGAGGACCCGCGGGCCAAGGCCGGCGTGTGGCGCAAGCTCTCCCGGCACCTCGGCGACGACGCGGTGCTGGCCACCACCACCTCGTCGCTGCCGGTGAGCGAGCTGGCCGCCGCGAGCGGGCACCCGGAGCGCTTCGTCGGCCTGCACGTGTTCAACCCGGTGCCGAAGATGGACCTGGTCGAGCTCGCGTTCCCGCCCGAGGCGACCGCGCGGACCCGCGAGCGCGCCCACAACCTCTGCGCCGCGCTGGGCAAGACCGCGGTCGAGGTCCCGGACACGCCGGGCTTCGTGGTCAACCGGCTGCTGTTCCCGTACCTGTTCGAGGCCGTGCGGCTGATGGAGCGCACCGGGCTGGAGCCCGAGGCGATCGACACGTGCATGACGCTGGGCGCCGGCCATCCCATGGGGCCGCTGGCGCTGCTGGACCTCGTCGGGCTCGACGTCAGCGCCGCGATCGGGGAGACGATCGGCGCCGAGGTGCCCGAGCGCGTGCGCGCCCTGATCGCCGAAAACGCCCTCGGAAGAAAGTCTGGCCGCGGGTTCTTCCAATATTAAGCCCGCCGCGGTAATGTTTAGCTCGCGTTGAGAGAAGGTTGGGACGATCCCGACGCGACGATTTCTCATCGCACCCCTCCTCCAGAACCACTTCGCGCCCGCCTCGCTCCCCTGAGGCGGGCGCAAGTGTTTAACGGACCCATGGGGTCAGACCCATCGCGACCGTTCCGTGCCCGGAGCGAGAGCGAGGGGTCTGACCCCACATGCACCCGTTAAACACGTCGCGCCCGACTCGCTCCCCTGAGCCGGGCGCTTCGTGCTTACTCGGTCGATCCTCCCCAGGATCTCCCTCTCTCTCCTCCTCAACCGCCGGAGCGGCAAGTTGGCTTGCGGCAAGGTAGCGCGTCAGCCGCCAATGTGCAATTCGTCACGGAGTTGCATTTCAGGACTCGACGTTCGTCGTGGTGCTCGGGAGACGCCGCTCGCGGATGCGCACGGCCTCGATCCGGTTCTCCCGGACGGACTCCACGCGGATCGAGTAGCCGTTGTGCGTGACGACGTCGCCGCGCTTGGGCAGCCGCCCCAGCTCGCCGAACACGAAGCCGCCGACGGAGTTGTAGGCGTCGCTGTCCACCGGCAGCTCGAGCCCGTAGTCGATCAGGTCGGTGATCGCCACGTGGCCGCGCACGAACCAGTCGCCGTTGGCCAGCCGCCGGACCTCGCCGCCCTGCGGGTCGGTCTCGTCGTCGATCTCGCCCACGACCTCCTCGATGATGTCCTCGACCGTGACGATCCCCGCGGTGCGGCCGTACTCGTCGATCACCACGGCCAGCGAGGAGCGCTGGCGCTGGAGGTCGGCCAGCAGGTCGTCGAGCGGCTTGGTCTCCGGGACGATCGGCACCTCGCGCACCAATGGCTCGATCACCGCCTGCGGCCCCTCGGTCAGCAGCAGCTGGGCGAGCGCGTTGGCGTGCACGATGCCCTTGACCCGGTCGCGGTTGTCGTCCTCGGTGACCACGAGCCGCGTGTGGCCGGAGGAGACGCAGCGCCGCAGCGCCGTCTCGGTGTCCTCGGCGGCGTCCACGGTCACCACCGCAGGCGCCGGCGTCATCACCTGGCGCGCCTGCTGCTCGTGCAGGTGGAAGACGCCGGTGAGCATGCCGGCCTCACCGGGGTCGAGCTTGCCGCCGGTCACCGACTCCTGGATGAGCACCCGCAGCTCCTCCGGCGACTCGCCCTCGTCCAGCTGGCCGGTGGTCCGGGCGCCGAGCAGCCGCAGGACCGCGTTCGCGGCCATGTTGAGCAGCTCGATGAACGGGTGGAAGACCTTCGAGAAGGCGAGCAGCGGCGGCGCGACCCGGCGGGCCACCGCCTCGGCCTTCTGGATCGAGTAGATCTTCGGGA
>JAICUS010000467.1 GCA_025935735.1 Solirubrobacteraceae bacterium
CCGTTCCGTGAGCTCGTCGTCCTCCGTCCGCAGCAGATAGTCGTCGAGTGCTGCCAGCGCCACCTGCTGCATGCTGCGACCTTCGCGCTCGGCGCGCCGCCGCAGCGCAGCCGTCTGCTCCTCACTCAGCCGAAGCGTCATCGCCACGCAGCGATGGTATCGCTCTGATACCGGACCGCTTGGCTTCGTCCGCGGCGACCTGCTCGCGGCGACGTAGGAATCGAAGCCGTGACGATCGGCCGCCGGGCGTGCTCGTGCCTAACCTAGGTCGGCGGTTACGATCGACGGCATGCGCGACATCGAGGCCGTGCAAGCGTGGATTCGCCGCAACGAAGCGGCTCGTGTCGAAGACCGCCGGCGGGACGGCCAGCGGTCCATGTCCGAGCGCCTGGAGGAGACGGTGCGGCTCAGCCGCATCGCGTCCGAGCTCCACGAGAACCTCGGCCGCTCACCTGATGTTCGCGCCGGATGAGCTGATCGCGGCGCTCGCCGACGGGGGCGTGAACTTCATTGTGATCGGCGGGTTGGCGGTCGGCGCGCACGGATTCCCACGGGCCACGAAGGACGTCGACATCGTTCCGGGGCCGGATGCTGAGAACCTCGAACGGCTGGCGTCGGTTCTGCGTCAACTCGACGCCCGCAATCAAGGGCTCGGCGACTTCGATCCGTCGGAGTTCCCGTTCGACCCGCTGGATCCGGCGCAACTCGCCGAGGGTGGGAACTTCCTCCTTGAGACGCGGCTCGGTCGCCTCGACGTCATGCAGTGGGTTCCCGGCATCCCAGGCGATCTCGCGTTCGAGCACTTGGCTCGCGGTGCCGTCGCCACCGAGCTGAACGACCGGCGCCTACTCGTCTGTTCGCGTGAGGACCTCATCGCGATGAAGCGCACGGCCGGTCGGCCGCAAGACTTGGTGGATCTGCAGGAGCTCGGCGCATAGAACATGAGCAACCGAGCGTCTCCCGGTCTGGAACTGTGCCAAAACCGTGCAGTTCGCCCACGATGTCCTTCGTGCGCGCTAGCGTCCGGCGCGTCAAAATGAAAGCGCCCCGGCGGCGCGGGAACGCCCCGGCGCCGGCACAGGAGGTATCAGCTCCTTTGCAGTCGGAACGTACCGCCGAAGAGGCAGCCTTGTCGGGACGCGCGCGGCCTCGGGGTTGCGACGTGTTGCGGCTCGAGCTTCTGCCGGCCCAGCTGCCGCAGTTGGTCGAGCAGATCGACGAGCTGCGGGCGCAGCTGGATCGGGAGATCCGCTGGCGCCGCGCCGCACGCGAACGTCTCCCGGTCGGCGGGGTGTGCGAACGTCTCCCGGTCGGCGGGTGCGAGCCGTTCGCGCTGGTCGGACCGGCCGGGATGACCGGCACGATCGCGTGCGGGGCGATGCGGGGTGCCGTCGAGGCGCTCGCCGAGCGGGCGCACCAGCCGGGACGCGGCCGCGAGGCCCGGACGCGCCTCGCCGAGGCCGCCGCAGCGGCCGGCGCTTGGGTGCGGACGTTCATCGAGACCAGGCAGTCGAGGACTTCACGTTCGACCCGGACGGCGATCCCCGCGGGCCGTGGTAACGGCAGAGGCCCTCGAGCTCGGCCGCGATCCCCACGCAGCTCGCCGTCGCCGATGCCGAACAGCACGCTCACCGACTTCGGCGCCGAGAACGTCAGATCGAACCCGGGCACGCGCTCGCGCAGCACCCGCCCGGAGCGGCTCGCCGCTCCTCGGATGCTCGCCCGCCAGCACACGATCGAGCCCCGTCGAGTCGACCGTCCCGCCGAGTCCCAGCGCGGTGCGCCGTCCGGTCCAGACCCGGGCGCCTCAGGGCCACCGAGGTAGTAGTCCTCGACGCCGGAACTCACCGCGCGAGCGCGCCACACGACCGTCTGCGCCTGATCGAGGTAGTAGCCGGCCTGGCCGACCGCGAGCTTGCCGATGGACAACACGTTCGCCCCTCAGGCCCCCGAGACGCGGACCCGAGCAAGGGACTTCTCGCCGCGGGTCACTGCCGTGACATTTCGGCCGGACCGAGCCCTGTCGGGCGGGTGACAGGCCTGGCGGCACGCCTGAGCGTTCCATCCCGACGTCGGCGCACGGCTCGAATCGGCCGAGCGTTCGATCGATCGCGCGGCGAGTAGGGGGTGAGGGCGGCGATCGTGGTCGGGCGTTGGCGGAGCGCCCGGCTCGCTCGTTGTGACGACGCTCGAGGACCTCCAGGCGGGTCTGCGCCTGGCCGGCGTGATTCCGGGTCAGAGTGTCTCGGTCATCGCGGTGCAGCCGCATGGGCCGGATGCGGTTGAGCTGACTTACAAGACCGTTGAGGGGTCGCTGGCCAGCGTGTGCTCGGGCGCGACGCGGAGGAGAACGTCGCGGTGGCGACGGCGGAGGCTCGTCCGCTCGATGCGATCGCGGCTGACTTCCGGCTGGTCGCCGAGTGTCAGCGGATCAGGTTGGCCGGGTTGTCGGACCCGATGCTGGCGGTCACGACGTCGGACATCCAGCCGTTGCCGCATCAGTTGCGAGCGGTCTATGGGGAGTTGCTGCCGCGCACGCCGTTGCGGTTTCTGCTGGCGGATGATCCGGGCGCGGGCAAGACGATCATGGCGGGGCTCTACATCAAGGAGCTGATCCTGCGCGAGGACGTCAGGCCAGGATGGTAAGGAAAGGGTCGCCGGTTCGAGTCCGGCAGAGGGCTCTCGGAGACCGCGCTACAGCGCGGTTCTCGTCGCGCAGCCGGGTACCCAGTGGGTAACGCTTCGTGACGACGATCCCGTCTCCGATGACGAATGGCCGGCGGGATTCCGTCCACGCCGCGAATACGGCTGACCGCCGCCGCGGAGGCCGCTTGGGCCCGCGGCGGCGGATCTCTTCGCTCCGGTGCTCGCGCGACCTGATCAGCGGCGTTGCGTGATGCCGTCGATCCTGAGGACCTTGCCGGTGAGCGTCACCACGAACGCGCTGTTGTGCGAGAACGCGACCGAGGTGGGACGGTCGAGTGTCCCGGCGATCGGCGTGAGCCGGCCGTGGCGGTCGACCAGGGTCAGGCTCCCGGTGTTCGCCGACGCCGGCGCACCGGCGTTGCTGGGCAAGGGCGGTAGGTCCCAGATGCCCTGCGAGAGCGCGTATAGGCGGTGGTCGGCGCCGAACTCCACGTCGACCACGAGTGGCGCGCCGGACGCGATCTGCACCGGGGTGTCCGATCGCGGCGTGAGCGCAACGACCTTGCCGTCCTCGGGACGATGGGGCACCGGGCCGGCCTGGCCGATGAACAGCGTGCCGCCCGCGGCCGCCAGGCCCGTCGGGACGACGTTGCCGAACGCCAGCAGCTCGCGCACCTGACCGTCGCGCCGGACGAAGAGCACGCGGTTGTGGTGGCCGTCGGTGACCGCGAATCCGCCGCGGAAGGGTTCCATGGCGTACTGGACCCCGCCCGGGAGGACGAAGTCGGTGTCGGGCGGGTGGTTCGTTGACCATGTGCCGATGTCGGCCACGGGCACGGGGCTGCCGTTTCGGCGCACGCGGTAGATCCCGGCGACCTCGTCGGGCTCGCCGAAGAACGGGCCGACGTTGGCGACCAGGACGTAGGCGGTGTGGCCGACGAACGCGACGTCGATGGCGCCGCCGATGCCGGGCGGAGTGTTGATGAGCGGGAGGCCGGCGGCGAATGTCGTGACCGCCCCGCTGCGCGTGTCGACGCGCAGGACCCGGCCGGCCTTGCCGTCGGTCACGTACAACGCTCCGTCCGGCCCGATCGTGCTGCCCGAGCCGCATGTGCCGGTGCACCCGGGCGCGGCGAACGTCGCGAGTTCGGTCACCGCGGCGGCGTGCGGGTGCCACTTGGCGGCCGCCGCGGAGGGAAGCGCGGCCACCACCGCGGCGATGACCACCACCGCCATCTTCGACGCCTGCGTGAGTCTCATGACTGCCTCCTTCGTCCTCGTGAGGTTGGTGTCGGCCCCGTCAGGCGCGCGTGGCGCCGTGCGGCCGAGCGATCGACCGGCGCCGGGCGAGCCCGCCGGCGCCGAGGACGAAAATGACCAGGCCGGTGCCGGAGGCGGCGCCGATCGCCGCCGAGGACAGGTCGACTCCGGCGGCCGGCGTCGGGTCTGCCCGTGGGGCCGGCGCGACGATCTCCGTGGTGCCCGGGTCGCCGGACGCAGCGGCGGGCTCGGCCGGCGGCCTGGCCGACGCGGCCGGCGCGCCGGCGATACCGGCGATGGCCGCAGTGCTCAGGGCGGTCGCGATCGTCCGCTTGACCGTCGTGGTGCGCATGTCCACTCCTTCGGTGGTGACCGCCCGGTGCGGTCGAATGCGTCGATGGTGCTGCGCGGCAGGGCGCGTGACCATGGGTCACGGGAGGCCAATGCCGTGGGCGGTGGGCAAGCGCGACCTTCCCCTCGAGACAGGTTGCCGCGCGAAACCTTGCCGGCGGGCAATGATCCCCTTGCGGTGGGCGAGGTCGCCGTTCACCGAGCGCCTATGGCGCGCGTCGCGTGAAGGCCGGATGCTGGCTGGATGATCCCGGCGCTGCCCAGGAACTACTCGGGCTCGGACTGGCGCAGCTCTGTCAGCGAGACGGCGCCACGGCGGAGCGCTTCATTGGCGAGCCGGGCGCGTCGGTGCGTGTCTCCCGGGGGGATGGCGAACTTCTCGTACAGGTTTGCCAGGTGTTGTTTGACGGCGGCCTGGGTGATGACGAGCTCGTCGGCGATCGCTCGCGTGGATGCCGGCTCGGTGAACATGTCGCGTGCGAGCAGCGGGCGGCAGAGGGCGACCAGCACGTCGCGCTCGCGTGTGGTCAGCGCCGGCGCCTCCTGTTCGACGTCGGTTGCGGCGCCGGCGGGAGCGAGCGGGTCGCGGAATACGAGCCGGGTCTGGCCGATGCGGATCTCGTCGCCGTGTCGCAATCGCCG
>JAICUS010000586.1 GCA_025935735.1 Solirubrobacteraceae bacterium
GCGGCGGTGCGGTGGGCGAGATAGGTGGGGCCGTCGGGCTGGTAGTGGCATCGGCCGGCCAGCTCCGGGTGATCCTTGGCCGCCAGGCCGCAGATCTCCGACACGTGCGCGATCGGTCCGGCCAGCATCTCCCGCCGAAGCCGCCGCTTCTCCTCCGCGCCGGTGTGCGCGTCGATCAACCCGGCTCGCTGCGCGGTGGCAGCCGTCTCCATCTCCGCCTCGATCTCCTTGAGCCGCGAGACGGAAACGCTGTGGCCCGGGTCGGTGTCCGGCCGCTCGACACTGAAGTCCACCGTGCGGCCGACCATCTCGAAGGTCCTGCGAACATCGCCGTTCATACCATCTCCCGCATTTGCGCTCACCGGCGGCCCCGGCATCCAGCGGCGCTCTGGTTTCCCGCGAACGACTGCAGAGGGTCGCGTGCTCCCGTGGGCCTCGACGCGACCGCGCGGGGAAGAAGCATCGAGCGTGCCATCCGCTGCGCGAACGAAGAAGGACGCACGAGGGCGCGTCTTCGTCGCGTCGCGCCGGGTCGCGGAACGCGGCCAGCGCGATGAGGATACGCGCTCCCGCACCGAGCCCCGGATAGTCCTGCCCTCGCTGGTGCGAGCCCCACGAAGCGTCTCGCCGCGTGTCTATAGGACGCTGCACCGTCCTCTGGCGAGGACATCTCGGACGATCTCGGCGCGGGAGACTCGATGGCGCCGGCGGGGGACTCGATGGCTCGGGCGGGAAAAGTCGGCGGCCCCGGAGGAAAAGTTGCCTGCAGGGCGGGAAACCGGGTGGCAGGACGGCAGGCAGCTGCCGGCATACACGAAGAGCGCCGGCGCGGCCGGGAAAATTGTCGGCGCGGAGGGAAACCGCCGGCGTGGCGGGAAAGTCTCGGGCTCGAGGGGAGAGCTGCCCGGCACCGCAGCAGAGGAGATGGCGCGACGGCGACTCCGGCGTGTGGGCGCGGAAGCCGGCGGCCCGCTGGAATGTTTGTCGCCCCGATCGCGGCGATCGCCGTACCGCGGAGCCGGTCGGCGGCTCGGCCCGGGCGGCCGCCCGCTCGATCTCGAACCGGTGCCTCTCGGCCGGCGCAGCCGCGACTCGGCCTCAAAATCGGTGGTCCCGGCAGGACAGCCCGCGACCCGGCCGAGAACTCGGCGTTGCGGGCGTCCAGCGGCCGATTCGGGGAGAGCATCGAGCGCGCGCGGCAAGCCCGAGCCGGTCATGGCGCCGGCCCCCGCAGGGAGGCTGTCGTGTCGCGGGCTCCTCCATCAGGTGGGGCTCTACCGCGAATCCGTCAGGAACCGGGCGAGCAGCGCCATCACCGCCTCCGGCTCCTCAAATGTGCGAGAACGTCCCGCTCCGCTCCATCCAGTGGAACTCCGCCTGCGGCGCGCACCGGCGGAAGTCGAGCTGGTATCGGGGACAGAGCGCCCGGTCGTACCGGCCGGCGAGGATCAGCGTCGGCATCGCGAGCTCCCGGAGCCGAAGGCGGAAGTCCGCGACCGCGATAGTCGAGGTAGACGACCCGATGCGTCGCTGCCAGCGCGCTGAACGCCGGGTGGAAGACGACGTGCGAGGTGGCCGGGCCGCCGCCGAGGAGAAGCACGGGCTCGCCGTCGCCCTCTTCCTCGATCCAGAGGCGCGTCCCGTTGACGGCGATGTGACCGCCGGGAGCGTGGGCGACGGCGTCCAAGGCGTCCCGGGCGGGGGCGGGCGAGGGGTCGAGCCTGACCACCGAGTCACCTGACCGCGGAGTCACCCCAAAGTCACCCTGACCCCGAGCGGAGCGAGGGGGAAAGGGGACATGCGTCAGCTCATGGCCCCTGCGCTCCGCTCAGGGTGACTCCTAGGCCAGGGCGACGGGACCGACTCAGCCCGTCAGGGCGACAGCCGCTCGATCCGCCAGCCGCCGCCCGCCGGCTCGCGCACGTACCGGATCCGGTCGTGCAGCCGGCTCTCGCGACCCTGCCAAAACTCGATGGTGTCGGGCACCACCCGGTAGCCGCCCCAGTACGGCGGCAACGGAATGTCGCCCTCGCCGAACCGGGCCTCCGCGTCGTGGAGATCGGACTCGAGCGCCGCCCGGGCCGGGATCACCCGGCTCTGATGAGAGGCCCACGCGCCCAGACGGCTTCCGCGCGGCCGGCTCCGGAAGTAGCGCTCCGACTCCTCGTGCGAGGCCAGCGCGACGCCGCCCGTGATCCGCACCTGCCGGTCCAGCTCGCTCCAGTAGAAGACCAGCGCCGCCCGGGGGTTACCCTCGAGCTCGGCGCCCTTGCGGCTGCGGTAGTCGGTGAAGAACACGAAGCCGCGCTGGTCGAACGCCTTGAGCAGAACGATGCGCGCGGAGGGCACGCCGTCGGCGGTCGCCGTCGCCAGGGTCATGGCGTTGGCGTCCTTCACGTGCGCTTCCTCGGCCTCGGCGAACCAGCGGGCGAACTCGACGAACGGATCGTGGCTCAGGTCCGCTTCGTCCAGGCGGGCGCGGGAGTACTCCCGGCGGATGTCGGCGATGGACATGGGAGGAAGGTAACTGACAGGTGGACGAGCGGGCGGGCGGCCGGACCTTCATCCCGAGCGCAGCGAGGGACCTTGCACGGAATGGCTCGAACCAATCCGTGCAAGGTCCCTCGCTGCGCTCGGGATGAAGATCCGCTACCTCTCCATAGTCATCCCCTCGTGCCCGCCCTCGCCCTCCGCCCCCTGCGGAAACGCCGCGGCCAGATCGTCTCCGCCGTCGATCATCACGTGAACCATGTAGCGCGACGCCTCGCGGAAGCGGCCGCCGGCCCGGGCGCAGTCCTCGGGCGTCTTCGCCCGCCGGAGCGCGCGGACCTGCGCGTCGCGCGAGCGCGGGGTGCACACGTTCACGTGCTGGTGCCAGTGAGCCAGGCCGAGAGGCACCCGCGCGTCGAGCTCGTCGAGCGAGGCGCCCGCGGGGGCGACGTACATCGCCCCGGCGAGCCGGAGCGTGCCCGCCGCGTCGCGCCGATAGAGCAGCGCCTGCGGATGGGCGGGATCGAACACTGCGCCGCTGTCGGGCCGGAGCCGCGGGTTCCCCATGTGCACGATCGTCTTCCGCGGCAGCATCGCGGCCACCTTGGGACGGATCCGGTAGCCGGCGGCCCGCGCGGAGTCGAGGTCGGCGTAGGGCGCGATCGCCTGCCGCAGCGTCCGCACCAGCGAGAGCGCCCGCGCGCTGTCGGCCGGCGTGGCCGGCCGGAGCTCGGTGAACCGCATGTGACGCATGTGGCCGGCACCGGGCCCATCGCTCATCATCGTCATGGACTCGGCGCCGTCGGCGTCGTGCGCCGCGGCAGTCTGCGCCGGAAGGGCGGCTGGAACGGCGAGCAGGGTCAGTGCGGCGCAGGCGGCGTGCAGGGCCCCGCGGCCGAAACGTGAGAGCGCCATCGGTGCGTCTCCAGCGTGAGAGCGGATCGATCTATCGAGGAAATCGAACGGCGGGATAGACGGCGGGGAGGCGGACGGGTTAAGCGGGGGTTCGGTGCACGATCCTGCGCTGTGTCGAGGCGGCACGAGGGCGGAGTCACCCTGAGCGCAGCGGAAGGGGGCCGGCGTCTGCTCAAGCCCCCGTTAGCGGCGGGCAGGGGGGCAGCCCGCTCAGGGGGGAGCCCGGCTCAGGGTGA
>JAICUS010000240.1 GCA_025935735.1 Solirubrobacteraceae bacterium
AACGTGGTGAAGAAGCCGTCGTTCCACTTGACGGCCGAGTCGAGCAGGACCCGGTCCTCGTCGACCGTGGCGAGCTTCTCCTCGCCCCGCGCCACGTCCTCGGCGCTGAGCGCGCGCAGGCACGTCAGCCGCCGCAGCTGGCTGACCCCGACGCGCACGTCGGCCCGCACGAGCCCGACCAGCAGCAGCGCCGTGACGTCGCCGGCCGCGGCGGCACGGCGGCGGCGCAGCTCCGCCTCGTCCTCGGGGGAGAGCGGGGGCACGGCCGGAGGCGGCGAGCTCGTGCCGGCGCGGCGGGCGAGCACGCGCCGCCACGCCTCGCCCTTGTACGCGAGCGTGCGCTCCCAGCCGGGCGGCGGGGCGGCGACCAGCCCGGCCAGACGGTCGGCCTGGCCGGCGAGCAGCTCGCGGTCGGCGGGGGCGACCTTCAGCGCGCCGAGGAAGCGCGAGTCGGCCCGATGCACGCGGTGGTAGGCCGAGCCCGCGCTGAGCACGCGCCCGCGGCCGAGCCGCATGCGCGTGGCGAACGGCCGCCCGGCCGGCGGCGCGGCCAGGGCCGCGGTCTCGAGCCGCGGGTCGGCGAGCAGGCCGGCGAGCGCCTCTCGATGGGTCACCAGGTCGCCCAGCGCCACGACGAGCGGGCCGGCGCCGCCGCGGGCGATCCCCGCGACGACCCGCAGGTCCTCCGCCGAATCGGGGGACTCGTGCCGGATCGCCCCCCGTCCGAGCTCGCGCAGCTGCCCCGGGCGGGTGACCACGTGGACGACGCCCACCCCGAGCGAGGCGAGCTGGCCGCATAGACGCTCGAGGAGCGTCTCGCCCTGCAGGCGCAGCTCCGCGGTCGGGCCGTCGTCGAACGCGGCGGTGGCCAGCAGCACCGCCTCGGCGGTGCCCGGCGGAGCGCTGGGCGGCGGCGCGGGCGTGGCGAGCGCCCCGTGTGTCGATTCGTGTGCGTTCACGGGCGCGGAGGGCGTCGGAGCCTAGCGCGGCGCCGCGAGCCCATCGAGCAGCGCCAGCCAGCGTGCACCGATGGCGGCGGGGTCGTACCGGCGCGCCTTCTCCACCGCCGCCGCGGCGAGCCGCGCGCGCTGCTCGCGGTCCTCGACGAGCGCGCCGAGCGCCCGCGAGAGGGCGCCGATGTCCTCGGCCGGCACGAGCAGTCCGTCGCGCTCCGGCGCGACGATGTCCGCCGGGCCGCGCGGGCAGTCGAAGCTCACCACGGCCAGGCCCTTGCTCATCGCCTCCAGCAGCACGATCCCGAAGCCCTCGAAGCGGGAGCTGAGCGCGAAGACCGAGCCGTTCGCCAGCGCCTCGCCCAGCCGCGCGGTCGGGCCCATGAGGAAGACCTGCTCGTACAGCCCGGCTTGGAAGACCTGCTCCTGCAACGCCGCGCGCTCCTCGCCGCCGCCGTGGATGCGCAGCTGCCAGTCGGGGTGCGCGGCGGCCACGGGGGCGAACGCGCGGATCAGCAGGTCGAACCCCTTCTGGCGGTTCAGCCGGCCGGCGGCCACCACGACCTTCGCGTCCGGCGACGCGAGCCCCCCGTCCAGCGGCGGCAGCGCGTTGGGGATGCGCGCCACGACGGTCCCGGTGCCGCGCAGCAGCGCGCCGTAGTCGCGCTCGTCGCCCGCGGTGAGCACGGCCAGCGCGTCCAGGCCGCGGTAGTGGCGGCGGATCGCCCGCGTGATCCCCGGCAGGTGCGAGCCGAAGTTCATGTGCTCCTGGCCGACCGTGACCAGCGCCCGGGGCCGCGCGCGGGCGGCGAGCAGGTTGTAGCCGGGGCGGGTGGTGATCAGCACGCCGGAGCGCAGCGCGCGCAGGCGGCGCACCAGCTGCAGGTCCGTCCAGGCGCTGCACTGGGCGAACATGTGGTCGTCGGGGTGCACGAGCACGCTCGGCAGCCGGCTCAGGACCCGTCGCAGCGGCCCACCGGCGGCGCGGCGGTCGTCGAGCGCGGTCACCGTCACGCCCGGCGGGAACGCGAAGAACGGCTCGTCGCGGCGGCGGACGAGGCTGATGACCTCCACCGGCCGCGCCGGCGCCAGCTGCCCCGCGAGTCCGAGCGCGCTGCGGATCGTCCCGCCCATCCCGTACGCGTGCGTGAGCAGGATGTGCACGCCGCCCGCCGAGCCGTCCCCGCGCGGCAGCGCCCGCCGCAGCACCGCCAGCGCCGCCGCCTGCACCGCCGTAGCCACCCGCAGCTCGACGGCCCGCCGCAGCGGCGAGCGCACCCGTCGCGTCGGCGGCGCCGCCGCGGGCGGCGCCGGGGGGCCGCTGCGCACCCGCAGCTCGCCGGCGGGCGTGAAGAACGGCCGCAGCTCCCGCCCGCCGGCGCGCCGGGCGGGGTAGACGAGCGCGCCGGCGAGGTCGCCGAGCTCACGCGTGAGCGGCCGGTCGCCGAGCGAAAGGGCCCAGACTCCTTCATCGAGGGGGGCGAACGGCAGTCGCGCCGCGAACTCGCCGCCCACCACCTCGGCCGCCGCGCGCAGCGAACGCCCGCCGCAGCGCGCCACCAGCTCCGCCGCCGTCAGATCCGTGCGCCCCGACACCTCCAGCGCGTCCTCGCCCACGCGGACGCGGAGCATCAGCCGAACAGCCGGTCGACCACGCGGGCGGCGGCGTGGCCGTCGTCGAGCGCGCAGAAGTCGGCGGCCCACGTCGCGTAGCGATCGGCGTGGGCGGCGGCGACCGCGTCGATGTCGCGCAGCGCCTCCGCCAGCTCGTCCATCGTCCGCAGCAGCGGGCCGGGCGCGCGGGCCTCGAAGTCGAAGTAGAAGCCGCGGACGTCGTCGCGGTACCCCTCGATGTCGTAGGTGTAGAAGAGCATCGGCCGGCCGGTGTTGGCGAAGTCGAACGCCATCGACGAGTAGTCCGTGATCAGCACGTCGGCGGCGAGCAGCAGCTCCGTCCCGTCGCCGAAGCCCGACACGTCGCGCACGAAGCCGTCGGGCGTCGCCGGCACCGGGTCGACCACGTAGCGGTGCTTGCGGAACAGCACGACGGCGTCGTCGCCCAGGACGTCGCGCAGGCGCTCGGCGTCGAAGGCCGTGTCGAGCCGGTAGCGGCCGTCGCGGTCGCGCGAGTCGTCGCGGTAGGTCGGCGCGTACAACACGACCCGCTTGCCCTCCGGCAGCCCGAGCCGGCGGCGCAGCGCGCGGCCGGCCGCGTCGCGCCCGGGCCCGGCCAGCGCGTCGTTGCGCGGGTAGCCGGTCTCCAGCATCTCGCCCTCGATCGTGTAGGCGCGGCGCAGGATCGGCGTCGTGTAAGCGTTGGGCGAGAGCACGTACTGCCAGTTGTCGAGCTGGCGGTCCCACTCGCGGGCGAACCGGCGCGCGTTGCCGCGGGTCGGCCGCACGTCGAAGCCGAGCTGCTTGAGCGGCGTGCCGTGCCAGGTCTGCAGGAACACCTGGTCGGGCCGGCGCTCCAGCCAGCGCGGGAAGTGGTCGTTGACCACGACGTAGCGGGCGGTGGCCAGGACCTCGTAGAACGCCTCGCTCTTCTCGCGCAGCACCGTCGCGGTCGGCGGGACGCGGCAGCGGCCGTCCCGCACCACCCAGAACTGCTCCAGCGGCGAGCCGCGGCGCACGAGCTCCTCGTGGATCGCCCGCGGGCTGTCGGCGTACTGGCGGCCGTTGAAGGTCATGAACACCACGGCGTCGCGCAGCGGCCGCTCGCGGCCGGCGGCGTAGACCGTGTTGCGCAGCCGGCGCTGCTGGCGGCGCCCGCGCTCGTCGGGGTCGAGGTCGCGGTCGACGACCAGCAGCGCGTCGCCCTCGGCGGTCATGCCGAGCCGGAACGGCTTGTGGCCGACCACCGTGCGCAGCGGCAGCCGGTCGTACAGCGCCGAGCTGAGCGTCACCGGCAGCGAGTCCGTATCGCCCACCCGGCGCAGCCGCAGGTCCCAGTAGCCGGCGCGCAGCGGCAGCTCGCCGGCCAGCGTCGGGATCGCCGCCGGGGTCAGGCGCGCGCGGAAGCGCTCGCCGCCCTCCAGCGGGAACGCGTGCTCGTGCAGCCAGTAGCGCCCGGCCAGCAGGAGCTCGAACGGCCCGCCGGACGCGCGCAGCTCGCCGCCCACCTCCAGCGCGCCGTCGCCGGCCCAGGCCGCCTCGTCCACGGTCGCCCGCGGCGCGCGGACGAGCAGCGTGGCGCCGCCGTCCATCGCCCGCTCGAGCGCCACCTCGCGGTCCCCGACCCGCCAGGCGGCGTCGCCGGCGTGCTGGCTGACCGGCCGGCGGCCGAGGAAGAGCTCCCAGGCGGCCTCCTGCTCGCCCAGCTCCGCCAGCGGCACCCGCGCGGTGAACTTCGCGCCCGCCAGCTCGACGGGCCACGCCTTGCGCCCGCCGCCGCCGCTCCGGCGCGCCTGCAGCTCCTTGGCCCCGCCGCCGCGCAGCTCGCCGCGCAGCTCGAGCACCCCATCGGCGACCGAGTGCTGGTCCACCGCGGCCCACTCCGCGTGCGCGCGCAGCGCGACCTCGCCGTTGGGCTTGGGCGCCGTGGCCACGAGCGCGCCGCTCTCCAGCCGCGTCTCGGCCGCCCGCAGCGGCCGCGCGCCGTTGACGTTGAAGCGCGACTTCGCCCGCCACAGCAGGCCCGAGCGCGAGGTGATGTAGAGGTCCCAGGTGCCGGTGCCGCGCAGCTTGCCGGCGTCCAGACGGGCGGAGAAGCCGGCCCAGCCGACGTCGGCCAGCTCGCCGCCGCTGACGCTCACCAGGTCCGGGCGGTGGACCGGCGTGGCCCGGGCGCCCACGCCGCCGAGCCGCAGACGGACGGGCCGCAACCGCCCCGGCGGCAGCGCCTTGATGGTCAGCCGCTGCGTGCGCCGCGACGGCGCGCCGATGCCGTCGATGTACGCCCAGCCCTCCAACCGCAGCTGCCCGTCCTGCCAGTCGAGCACCTCCAGGCCCGTGGAGAACTGCAGCTCGCGGTCCACCCGGAACAGCTTCCGCGGGATCTTCAGCCGCCGGTCGGTCCGGTAGGGGTGGTCGAGGTACCAGTGGCCGCGCACCTTCACCGGCGTGCGGTCGCGCATCTCCTCCTTCTGGAAGCGCAGGATCTCGAGCAGCTCGGGCAGCATCCGGCGGCGGACGAGGTGCCACTTGAGCCGCTCGTTGGCCCGCAGCCGGCGGAACACGCGCGGGTTGACCTCGTCCAGGAACGCGTTGACGCGGTCGAAGAAGGTCCGCCGGTACTCGTCGTCGGCCTCATCGAGGACGTTGAGGTAGTACTTGAGGTCGTCGGCCACGACGCTGGCGTCGTACCAGCGCTTCTCGCGCTTGAAGCCGTGCGAGGCGAGGTACTCGGTGACCTCGATGATCGCGGTCAGCCGGTCGTTGAGCGCCTTCGGCTCGGTCCGGCGCTGGGTGATCGACAGGTCCGCGCCCTCGCGCGTGCGCCAGTAGTAGACGACGTCGGAGAGCACGTCGACCTGCCGGGCGGCGAAGTGCAGCGGCAGCGTGACCGGCGTGTCCTCGAAGATCCGGCCCTCCGGGAACCGGCGCCCCTCGGAGTCCCAGAACGAGCGCCGGAACAGCTTGTTCCAGGCCGTGCGGTCGTGCAGCAGCTTGCGGTCGGAGCGGATGTGGGTGCCGAGCCGCGTCTCGGCGAACGTGCGGGCGAGGAAGCGCGCCTGGTTGGTGCCGTTGCTGGTGAGCCGGTACACGTTGCCGGACGCGAAGTCCGAGCCGCTGCGGTCCAGCGCGCCGACCAGCAGCTCGTAGGCGGCCGGGGCGACCACGTCGTCGGAGTCGACGAACGCCAGGAACTCGCCCGTGGCCACGTCGATGCCGGTGTTGCGTGCGGCGCTCAGCCCGGCGTTCTCCTGGTGGACGAGCGTGAAGCGCTCGTCGCGGGCGGCGAACGCCTCGGCGATCTCGACGCTGCGGTCGGTGGAGCCGTCGTTGACCATCACCACCTCGAGGTCCGCGAACGTCTGCGTGGCCAGGGAGTCCAGGCAGTCCGCGAGGTAGGCCTCGACGTTGTAGATCGGGACGACGACGCTGACCCGGGGCATTTTCAGGAGCGGCCGAACGCGCCGCGCAGCCACCGGCGCCAGCGCGCGGGGACGCGGCGGGCGAGGCGGACGTAGAGCGTCGGCGGCGGCGCGGCGCGCTTTGGCCTGCGCCGTCGCACGGCGGAGATGGAGGAGTGCACGAGCTCCTCGGCCTCGCCGTAGAGCGCGGCGTAGGCCTCGCGGCTCTGGTCCAGCGCGGCCAGCGCGGCCGGGTCGTCGTCGCGGGTCAGCACCAGCAGCCGCTCCCACGCCGTCTCGGCCAGGTCGCGCAGCGGCGCCGGGACCGGCCCGTCGAGGTCGTCCCAGCCGACCCGGTTGCGGTGCAGGGTCGGGTCGACGAACTCGTCCACGCCGTCCGCCTTCGCCGCGTCCGGCGCGGCCAGCTCGGGCATCCGGATCAGCTCGCCGAGCCGGGTGACCTCGCGCCGCCAGTCGGCCAGCAGGTCGTCATAGCGGATGAACGCGCGGCGGGCGCCGCGGGTCGCCCGCTCGGTCTCCAGCGACACGTTCACCCACGCGCCGGCGCGGCTGGACAGCGGCTGCCAGGTGCCGTAGGACTTGCGCGCGCTGGTCAGCGTCTCGGCGGGATGGCGGAGCATGGTGACGAAGTCGGGCGTCACCCCGAGCTCCTGCGCGCAGGCCGTCCACAGCGGCAGGAACCAGGCGGTGCGCGGGTCCTTGACCACGATCGCCCGGTTCTCCGCGAGCTGGCCGCCCAGCCAGGCGTGCAGCTCCGCGCGGACATCGCGGCTCTCGGCCAGCTTGGCCATCGTGGCGAACGCGGCGGGCCGCGAGTCGTTGATCGTCACCCGGCGCGAGCGCAGCAGCCGCGTGTGGAAGTCGACCGCCCAGCGCGGCTCGCCGAACCCGCGCGGGTTCGTGTCGTCGGCCTGCACCTCGGGCTTCGGGATGTGCAGCCCGAGCTGGCCGAGGATGCCCGACAGCAGGCTCGTGCCGCTGCGGCCGACGCCCACCACGAGCACGAGGCGCTGCTCACTCATTCTGCCTCGCCCCTCACCGCGGCTTCGTCCCCCCTCCGCGCGGGGCTCGTCACCGCTTCGCTCGCCACAGGCGCCCGGCGCGGCGCGGTCACCTCCCGCTCGCCGAGCCAGACGCGGCGGACGACGCGCTCGGCCGCGCCGCCGTCGTCGAGGGAGCAGAAGCGGGCGCGGAAGGCCGCGCGGGCGCGCGGGGCGAGGTCCCCGCCGCGCAGCGCGTCGACCACCTCGGCCTCGGTGCGCGCGACCGGGCCCGGCCCCTCCGTCAGCAGGTCGAGGTAGACGCCGCGCAGCGCCTGGTAGGCCTCCCAGTCGGGGGCGTGAACGACGATCGGGCGGTCGAGCACGGCGTAGTCGAACATGATCGAGGAGTAGTCGGTGAGCAGGACGTCCGCGGCGAGGCAGAGCTCCTCCACGGACGGGTGGCCGGCGACGTCGCGGATGCGGCCGGCGCGGTGCAGCTCCGCGAGCTGGCGGTCGGCGCCGTAGAAGTAGTGCGAGCGGACGAGCAGGACGTGGTCGTCGCCCAGCGCGTCGGCCACCTGCGCGACGTCGAGCACCGGCACATAGGAGGAGCGGAACTCGCGATGGGTGGGCGCGTAGAGGACCGCGGTGCGCCCCGGCGCGACGTCCAGCTGCGCCCGGGCGCGCGCCACGTCGGCGGCGGTGGCGTTCGCCAGCACGTCGTTGCGCGGGTAGCCGACCTCGAGCGTCTCGTAGCCGCCGGGGTAGACGCGCTCCCAGATCTCCGTGGTGAAGCGGTTGGCGGAGACGCTGAAATCCCAGCGCGCGCAGCGGCGCTCGAGCGCCTCGAAGTCCATCCGCGCGCCGACGATCGGCGAGTCGCGCAGGTCCAGCCCCATCGCCTTCACCGGCGTGCCGTGGTGGGTCTGCACCTGGATCGTGCCCTCGCGCTTGACGAAGTGGTTCGGGAAGTTGACGTTGTTGACCTGGATCCGCGCCCGCGCGAGCACGTCGTAGTACTCGCGCGTGCCGGGGCGCACGCACTCCACGCCCTCCGGCACGCCGGCGCCCGGCTTGGCCACCCACACCCCGCGCATCTCGGGCACGAGCTCGCGCGCCTTCTCGTAGATCGCGCGCGGGTTGCAGGCGTAGCCGCGGTACCAGTAGGCGGCGAAGACGGCCAGGTCGGGGTCGATCGGCGCCTGCCGGCGGCGCCGGTAGTAGGAGTCGAGCCGGCGCTTGTTCACGGTGCGCGCCGCCTTGCGCGCGCGCCCGGGCGCATCCGAGACGCGCCGGCGGGCGCCCCTGGCGGCCTCCAGCGCGGCGAACTCCGCGTAGTGGCCGCGGGCGACGATCCCCGTGCCGCCGTGGCGCCGCCAGCTCTCCGACAGCGCGGCGAAGTGGGCGCGGCGCTCGCCGGCCGGCAGGCGCCGCAGGACCGCGAGCTCGTGCTGCAGCATGGCCGGCGCCACGAGCTCGGCGCCCGCCAGGCCCGGGTGCGCGTCGAGGAAGGCGAAGACGGGCTCCCAGCCGGCCAGGGCCTCCGGCCCG
>JAICUS010000025.1 GCA_025935735.1 Solirubrobacteraceae bacterium
CGGATCTTGACCCACCGCAGGACGTCTTCATCGATCGTGAGCGTCGTCCTGACCTTCGCCATACTTGCATCATAGCATCACGATGCCACTTTGGGCTGTCGGGCATCCGCGCAAGCCCGTCGTCACCACGCCTGGCGCCGGTGCTCACTTCGTCGAGAAGAAGCACATTGGCGCGTGCCGCGCGGCAGAACGGGCGATGTAGACGACCACCTGCCCTTGGCGAAGTCGCTGGCCGGCCTCGTACCTTCGCTCCGGCGCATCGCCGTTCACCGCTCCCCGCGATCGTCGCCAGCGCGGTGCGAGTGCCTTGTCTTGGAATCGGTGCCGAAGAGGCTCGCGTAGAAGCCGTGCTGATGGCGCTTCTCCTGCGGGACGTACGCGTTGCCGAGCACCGCGAGCATGAACTTCCCGCCAGCGACGAGCGCGAGCCACGCGACCCCGACGAGGGCCACGTCCGTGTCCGACGCGGCTAGCCCGACAATGACGGCGACGCAGCCAACGAGCGCGCCCACGATGGTTTTCGCGGGTGAGAGCCAGCGGTTGGCTCTAGCCGCGCCGCTCCCTCGCTCGGCGGCGGGCCGGTCACCCGGTCGGTCGGCATGCCGTCGTTGTACCCGTCATGGCCGGAGCGCAGCGGGTAACGGCGATAGCGACATGCCCAGATCGTCGAGAAGAAGCACAAAGCCGACCCGGGGCGGCGACTGCTGCTTTTTGTCGGGCCGTCGAGTGCCACCGGCAGCGGTGGTCGGTGGGGTCGCCGATCCCGGCTCGAGGTCGGTCGGACGCGACGACCGGACATTCGCAGTTGAGCCGATGCCCGCTCAGGAGCGCGTCATTGAGGCGGCTCGGCGCGCATCCGGCGGATTGTGCGGTAGCGGTAGAGGTCGCCTCGGTTGGCGAAGTGGGCGTACTCGAACGGCACCCCGGCTTCGTCGAACACGCGCTCGGTGACGCTGAGCATCGGCGAGCCGACCTCCACATCGAGCAGTGTGGCGACGCGCTTGTCAGCCAGGGTCGCGCGCGCCTCCCATTCCGACCAGGTGGGTTGGATGCCGGCGCGCTCGCGCAAGCTGCTGTACAGCGAGGCGGAGGCGAAGTCGACCTCGATCAGGAACGGTGCGCGCGCGAGCACGAGCACGGATTGGTCCAGCGCCAGTGGCACGTCGTTGATCAGCCGCACCCGCTCGAGCTCGAAGACGGGCTCGCCGGCCGCGATCCCGAGCGCGGCGGCCTCGTCCGCCGATGGCCGCCGCGAGTGGGCGGTCACGACGTGCGAGGTGGTGGGCAGGCCTTCTGCGGTCGCCCACTCGGTGAAGCCGAGCGACCCGGTTATCGGTTCGCTGTAGCCACCGGCGGACACGAACCATCCGCGCCGGGGGCTTGGGCTGATGTAGCCGGCATCGGCGAGGGTCGAGAAGGCCTTGCGCAGCGTGTCGCGTGACACCGAAAGGCGCTCGCACAGCTCGCGTTCTGACGCGAGTCGACGTCCCGGTGCGAGCTGGCCGGAGGTGATGTCGTTGACGATGCGGTCGGCGACCTCGAGGTACCGAGGCCGCCGGCCCGCCACCCCGGCGCCCACCGGTCCGCGCGGTCTGGTCACGGCGGCCATCGTACCGGCGGGGATTGGCAATCTGGTATGCATCTGGTACGGTCGCGCCGATGAAGATCGCGATCGTCGGTGGAGCGGGGTTCCGCTCTCCTTCCATCTACGCCGGCGTGGTCGACCGGGCGGAGCGCCTCGGCGTCACCGAGTTGGTTCTCCACGACTGCGACGCGCGCCGCCTGGAGCGCATCGCTGCGGTGATCGCCGGGCTGGACGCGGAGCGCGATCGCGCGGTGCCGTGCCGCACGACGGAGGATCTCGACGACGCTCTGGACGGGGCCGACTTCGTGTTTTGCGCGGTTCGTGTCGGCGGCCTCGAAGGGCGCTTGGCCGACGAGTCGGTCGCGATCGCGGAGGGCATGGTCGGGCAGGAGACGACAGGGCCCGGCGGGATCTGCTTCGCGTTGCGGACCGTGCCGGCCGTGGTCGAGATCGCCGAGTGCGCCGCCACGCGCGCGCCCGATGCGTGGTTCGTCAACTTCACGAACCCCGCGGGTTTGGTGACCGAAGCCGCGCAGCGCGTCCTCGGTGAACGGGCGATCGGAGTCTGCGATGCGCCGCCCAACCTGTTCCGGCGGCTGGCCCGCGTGCTCGGTAGGCCGGAGCGCGAGCTGTGGTTTCACTACTTCGGCCTGAACCATCTCGGCTGGGTGAGCGCCGTGGTCGACCGGGGCCGGGACCGGCTGCCGGAGTTGCTCGAGGACGACCGCCGGATCGCCGAGACGGAAGAGGGGCAGCTGTTCGGCGGCGAGTGGCTGCGGACGCTCGGGCTGTGGCCGAACGAGTACCTGTACTACTACTACGCCAACCGCGAGGTGGTCGAAGAGCTGCGCGCGAGCGGCACGCGCGCCGCCTACCTCGTCGACCAGCAGCGGGCGTTCTACGAGGCGGACGGCTCGCCGGCCGACGCGTTGGCGGCCTGGCGCGTCGCCAAGGGGAAGCGGGAGAGCACGTACCTGGAGG
This sequence comes from Solirubrobacteraceae bacterium, assembly GCA_025935735.1. Next base: position 2,567 of record JAICUS010000025.1, read on the forward strand.
AGGCGTGGCGCGCGCTCGACGTGGACGCCGAGCGGGTGGCTGCGGCTCGCGAGGCCGACGGCGGGTCGAGCTACGCCGACGTGGCGCTCGACCTGCTCGAGGCGCTCACGGGCGGCGGCGACCGCGTGCTGGTGCTCAACGTGGCGAACCGTGGCAGCCTGCCGTACCTCGATGCCGCCGCGGTGGTCGAAGTGCCGTGCGTCGTCACCCCGGCCGGCGCGCAACCGATCGCCATGGGCGACGCTCCACTCGAGGTCAAGGGGCTCATCCAGGAGATCAAGGCCGTCGACCGCGCGACGATCGATGCCGCGCTGCAGGGCTCCCGGCGGCTCGCGCTGCGTGCGCTGGCGCTGCACCCGCTCGTGCCGTCGGTCGAGTCCGCGCGGCGCGTGCTGGCCCGCTACCTCGAGGAGCAGCCCACGCTCCAGGGGCGGCTGACGTGACCGACGTCGTGTGCGTCGGCCAGCCGTTCCTGGACCTGCGCTTCCTGGGCCTGCGAGAGCTGCCCCGCGCCGGGGAGGAACGCACCGGCGCGGACCTGCGCGTGACGCCGGGTGGCTCGGCGACGATCGCCATCGGCTGCGCCCGGCTCGGGCTGAGCGTCCGCATCCTCGCGCCGATCGCCCAGGACCACCTTGGCGGCGTGCTCGCGTCGCTGCTCGCCAGGGAGGGCATCCCCTGGGAGGGGGCAGCGACCGAGCGCTGCGCGGTGAGCGTCGCCGTCCCCGTCGACGGCGAGCGAGCCATGATCACCTTCGATCCGCGCGCCGGCGCGGATCTCGCGGCCGCCGACCGCGCGCGGCCTCGGGCGATCGTCGCCGATCTGGCCGCCGCGGGTACGCGCCGCACGCACGCGGCCGTGTATGCCGTCGTCGGCGACGAGGACGCGCTCGCTCTGCGGGCCGGCTGGCGCGCCGCTGCGGCAGGCGTGACGGCGCTGCTGGTCAACCGGTCGGAGGCGCGCCACCTCACCGGCCTGGCCGACCCGCGGGCGGCGGCGGTGGCGCTCGCCGAGGTGATGCCGACTGCGGTCGTCACCCTGGGCGCCGACGGCTGCGTGGCCGCCACCGGCCACGAGACGGTCATGGCCGGAGCGCCCAGCGTCGAGGTCGACGACACGACCGGCGCCGGCGACCTCTTCGCGGCCGCCTACGTGTGGGGCGACCTCGCCGGAATGCCGCTGAGAGACCGGCTGGCATACGCGTCGCTGTATGCGTCCCTCGCCCTCCAGGGCGCGAGCCCGGTGGACGCGGCGCCGACGCGCGAAGCGCTGCTCGCAGAGGCCGCCGAGCGCGGTCTCGGGTTGCTCCACATCGTCGAAGAGGAGGTCTGACGTGCGCTCTTGGATGACGGCGATCCTCGCCGGCGGCGCGGTCGTTGCGCTCGCCGGCTGCGGCAGCCCGGGTGGCGGGGACACCGCCGCCAAGGCGCCGAGCCAGGTGTCACGCAAGCTCACCACCAAGCCGGTCACGCTGACGGTCTGGGACACCGAGAACGAGCCCGGGCCCACGCAGACGATGGAGGCGCTGGACCGGCGCTTCGAGGCGCTGCACCCGAACGTCACGGTCAAGCGGGTGGTGCGCCAGTTCAACGACTACGTGGCGACGGTCAAGCTCGCCGCCTCGTCGAAGCACCCGCCGGACGTCCTCCAGGGCAACGAGGGCTACAGCGTGGACGGACCGCTCGTCAAGGCCGGGCTCATCCTGCCGCTGGACAAGTACGCGCAGACCTACGGCTGGGAGCACCGCTTCGGGTCCCCGGGCGTCCTCGACCCGATGCGCTGGGGCGACCGCGGCGCCACATGGGGCAGCGGGTCGCTCTACGGCGTCGCGCAGACCGCGGAGGTCGTCGGCGCCTTCTACAACAAGCGCGCGCTCGCGCGGCTCGGCCTGAAGGTGCCGACGACGTTCGCGGAGTTCGAGCACTCGCTGGCCGTCGCCGAGCGGGCCGGCGTGCCGCCGATCATGGTCGGCAACCTCGACAAGTGGCCGATGGGTCACGTGTTCATGGTCCTGCAGTCGCTCTTCTCGCCCCCGGACGCGATCCGCGGCTGGACGTTCGGGCGTGCGGGCGCGACGTTCGACACGCCCGGGACGCGGCGGGCGGCCGCCACGCTGCAGCGTTGGGCGCGCAGCGGATACTTCGAGCATGGATTCAACGGCGTCGGCCAGGAGGACGCGGCGGGGCGCTTCGCCAAGGGCGAGGGCCTGTACTTCATCACCGGCCCGTGGGAGAACGCGACCTTCGCCGGCCCGATGAAGAGCGGCGTCGGCTTCTTCGTCGTGCCGCCGCCGCCGCAGGGCGGACAGGCGGACGCCACCGGCGCGCTGGCCATCCCGTTCCACATCAGCGCCCATTCGCCCAATCCCGACGTAGCGGCCGCGTACATCGACTTCATCACCAGCCCGGGCGCGACGAGGACGATCCTGCAGCACGGCAACCTGCCGGCCGCCCCGGTCTCGGGCGCGGGGCCGGAGTCACCGGCGTCGTCGCTCGCCTCGATCGTCCACAACTGGACGACGCGCTCGCGCGCCGACACGCTGACGCCGTACCTGGACTGGGCCACGCCGTCGATGGGCGACACGCTCTTCGCCGCGCTCCAGGACCTGACCGCGGGGCGCACGTCGATCGGCGCGTTCGTCGCCCGTGTGCAGGCGGACTGGAAGAAGTACAACGGGTGATGCGCAGGCGATGAGCCGCGACCGCCCGGGAACCGAGCGGGCGCCGGGAGCGCCGCGCTACGTGGCGTTCGCCTATCTGCTGCCGGCGCTGTTGGTCTACGGGCTGTTCGTCGTGGGCCCGATGCTGCACGGCGCGTGGATCTCGCTGTTCCAGTGGGACGGAGTGACGCGCGGGACGTGGGTCGGCCTGCGCAACTACGCCGACGCCGTGACGGACGGCGCCGTGCGCCGCGAGTTCATGCGAGCGTTCGTGCTCGTCGGGTTCTACGCGCTGCTGCCGATCGCGCTCGGCCTCGTCCTCGCCGCGGCGCTGTCACGTGCGCGCCTGCGCTTCCTCGGCGTGTTCCGCACCGTGCTGTTCCTGCCGCAGGTGATCGCCACGGTCGTCGTGGCGGTCACGTGGCGGTGGATCTACGCGCCCGACGGCCCGCTGAACCAGCTGCTGCACGCCGTCGGGCTCGGCGGCCTGGCGCGCAGCTGGCTCGGCGACTACGGCTGGGCGCTGCCCGCGACGGGGCTCATCGGCACCTGGGTCACCTTCGGGCTGTGCATGGTGCTGTTCATCGCGGGCATCCAGCAGATCCCGTCGCCGCTCTATGACGCCGCCCGCATGGACGGCGCGGGACCGCTGCGGGAGTTCTTCGCGGTGACCCTGCCGGGGCTGCGGAACCAGTTGGCGGTCGCGCTCTCGTTGACGGTCATCGCCGGACTGCGCACGTTCGACCTCATCTATCTGACCACGAAGGGCGGCCCGGGCGACCAGACGCTCGTGCCCTCGCTGGACATCTACCTGCGGGCGTTCTCGACCGGGCAGGTCGGCTCCGCGGCCGCGCTCGGCATCATCCTCACCGCGCTCATCTTCGCCGTCACGTTCCTCATCACGCGGCTGGTGGAGCAGCGGACGTGATCGGGCGCACCGAGCGCGCCGCCAACTACGCGGTGCTCGCCGTCTTCTCGCTCGTCGCGCTTGCGCCGCTCGCGCTGCTCGTGCTCACCGCGTTCCATCGCCCGGGCGAGGTCACCGGCGGCTTCAGCCTCCCCACCTCGCTGCACTTCAGCACGTTCAGCGAGGCGTGGAGCCGCGGGCACTTCTCGGCGTATCTGCGGTCGAGCCTCATCGTGGCCGTGGCCGTGGTGGCGGCTACCACCGTCTGCTCGGTCCTTGCGGGCTACGCGTTCGGAGCCATGCGCTTCCCGCTCAGCACGCCGCTGTTCTACCTGCTGCTCGCGGGGATCATCGTGCCGTTCGAGTCCATGGTCGTCCCGCTCTACTACGACTTCCGGGATCTCGGCCTGACCGACACCTACTGGGCGCTGATCCTGCCCCAGGTCGGCCTCTCCGTCTCGTTCGGCACGTTCTGGATGCGGGCGTTCTTCCGGTCGGTGCCGGTCGACCTCCTGGAGGCCACGCGCATGGACGGCGCCTCGACGCTGCGCACGCTCCTGCGCGTGCTCGTGCCGATGGGGCGCCCGGCGATCGTGACGATGATGCTAGTGGTCTTCATGTGGACCTGGAACGAGTTCCTGCTGGCGCTCGTGATGGTCTCGGACGAAGGGCTGCGGACGGCGCCGCTGGGCCTGTCGTACTTCTCGGGCCGCTACGGGACGGACATCGCGTCGCTGGCGGCGGGCTCGCTGATCGTCGCGGGGCCGATCGTCGTGCTCTACGTGTTCCTGCAGCGCCACTTCATCTCCGGAATGCTCGGCGGCGCCTTGAAGGGGTGACCGATGGCTGACGTCTCGCTCCGACAGGTCAGCAAGGTGTACGCGACGGGTCTGACCGCCGTCCAGCCGCTCGACCTCGACATCCGCGACGGCGAGTTCATGGTGCTCGTCGGCCCTTCGGGTTGCGGCAAGACGACGCTGCTGCGGATGATCGCCGGCCTGGAGGCGACGACCGAGGGACGCATCCTCGTCGGTGGCCGCGACGTCACGCGTGTCGCGGCCCAGGCGCGGGACATCGCGATGGTCTTCCAGAGCTACGCGCTCTATCCGCAGATGACCGTGCGGCAGAACCTCGCCTTCCCGCTCAAGACGCGCCGCGCGCCGCGTGCCGAGATCGAGAACCGGGTCCGGGAGGTGGCACGCACGCTGGCCATCGAGGAGCTGCTGGACCGCAAGCCAGGTGAGCTGTCCGGTGGCCAGCGCCAGCGCGTCGCCATCGGCCGGGCGACGATCCGGCAGCCGCGGCTGTATCTCATGGACGAGCCGCTGTCCAACCTCGACGCGAAGCTGCGCGTCGACATGCGCGCCGAGCTGGCCCAGCTGCACGTGCGGCTCGGCACGACGACCATCTATGTCACGCACGACCAGGTCGAGGCGATGACCCTCGGCCAACGCGTGGCGGTCCTGCGCGACGGCGTCCTGCAGCAGTGCGACACGCCACGCGCACTGTTCAATCGCCCGGCCAACCTCTTCGTGGCGAGCTTCATCGGCTCGCCGACGATGAACCTGGTCGAAGCGCAGCTCGCCGCCGGCGTCGTGTCATTCGGCGAGTATTCGCTGGCCATGCCCCAATGGGAGGCCCTCGGGAGCGCCGAACGCCCGGTCGTCCTCGGCATTCGACCGGCGGCGTTCGAAGTCGCGGGCCCGCACGTGGATCCCACGCTGCCGCGCGTGCGGGTCCGACCGGATGTCGTGGAGGAGCTCGGCACCGAGACCCACCTGCTGTTCCGTCTCGATCGCGTCATGCCCGCCACCCTTCCCGACGCGAGCAACGGGGCGCGGCCGGCGCGCTTCACCGCCGCCGTCGATGCCGCGCATCGCGTCGAGCGCGGAGAGCACGTCGAGCTCGCGGTCCGCCGCGATCACCTGCACCTCTTCGACCCGCGCACGGGTGAGGCGCTGACGAGCGTCCCGTGGCGCTCCCAGGCGTGACCTGCGGGTGGGCCACGGGCTCGTGGCGGCCGACCTCGCCTGACGCTATCTGCGCGCGACTGCTTCGTAGATGGGTCGCGGGGCTGGCCGAAGAGTCGGGCGGTGCAGCTCGCGCAAATCAGCGCCACCAGCAGGTCGTGACCGAGCGCGTCGCCAACACGATCGCAAGAAGATGTGCCCTACTGTGGACGAGCGGCAGCCTGTCTCGGGTGCTACGGCACGACCCTCGTGCCCGTATCGAGCTTCGAGGAGGACCCATGCCTGAGTTCGAGGAGGACTCCATGCCTGCCTCAGCGCCGCTGGTTTCTGTCGGCCGTCGCCGTTCGCCCGCCGCTCGGCCCGGTTACCTTGCCGGCCGTTCGCCGCGCAGCAAGGGTCGCCGCCATCCCGCTGATCCGCCGCGCACGGAAGAGATCATCGCGATCATGCGCTGCTGCGGCGGGCGACCGCACGGCCTGCGGGTGCGCGGGCTGATCGTCGTGCTCTGGCGCGCCGGCCTACGCATCCAAGAGGCGCTCGACCTGACCGAACTCGATCTCGACGCGCGGCGCGGCTCGGTCCTTGTCCGCCGCGGCAAGGGCGGCCATCGGCGCGAGGTCGGTATGGACGACTGGGGCTTTGAGCAGCTCGAGCCCTGGCTGAAGGTCCGCCAGTCGATGCCCCGTCGGGCCATTGTTCTGCGTCATCAGCGGCCGCAGCCGCGGCCGGGCGTGGGCGCCGTCGGCGGCCCGCGCTGATCTCCGGCGGCGGGCCGCCCGCGCGGGCGTGCGCCGCCGGTTCGTGCCCCACCAGCTCCAGCACGCCCACGCGCTCGAGCTCGCGCACGAGGGCGTCCCACTCAACGTCATCCAGCGCCAGCTCGGGCACCGCAACCTCGGCGTGACCTCGATCTACCTGCAGGGCATCGACCCGGACGAGATCATCGAGACCGTCCACGGTCGGCGTTAGCCGATGATTCCCGCCAGCGCCGGCCTCGTCCTGCTGCCTGGCCGCTGACGGCGCACCGCGCGGCTCCCGCGCCAGCAAGTACCCTGGATTGCTGCTTCATTTCGTCGAGAACGGGCACAACGCCGTTGTCGCGCGGGTTCTGCGTCAGTGAACGCGAATACGTGGCCCGACGCGTCGGTACCACGGGCGTTGGAGTTCTCTTGCCGCCGGCGCCGCGTCGTGAGACGGTTGCCCGAACACGCGTACCGGGACGGTGCCCATGCCCAAGTTCCTCTTCGAAGCCGCGTACACGCTGGATGGCGTCAAGGGCCTTCAGCGCGCGGGGGGAAGCAGCAGGCGCGACGCTATCGCTCAGGTCGCCGAGGCCCTCGGAGGTCGCCTCGAGAGCATGTACTTCGCGTTCGGTGAGCGCGACGTCTATGTCACGCTCGAACTACCCGACAACGAGAGTGCTGCCGCGGTCGCGCTGGCCGTGAACGCGTCCGGGGCCACGACGGTCCGCACCGTCGTGCTGTTGAGGCCCGAGGAGATTGACGCCGCTGCGCGGCGCTCTGTCGAATATCGGCCGCCCGGTGCTAACGACTCTGTGGCGTCATGAGTCCGGCGCCAGAACCGAGCTCGATGGTGGCGCTGATCACCCCAAGTAGAGCCGCACGTGAGCGGCGCGACGCTCCTGCGTGCGAACGCTGGGTGCATCGTCGGAGGGAAGTGCTGACGTCATCGAGAAGAAGCACATTGTTTGCGAGGGCCGTTGAGACTCCGACCGCGGCTCGGGTGGGGTCGGTTGTTCGGTCGACGAGCGCACGCGTCGTGAACAGTCGCCGGGTGCTGCTGTCCGTTCCAACTCAGGCATGGGTAACTCGGCTAGCGGCAATGAGTCGGGGTATTGATATTGGGTCGGATGACGCGGGGGCCCCGGTGGCAGCAGCGGCGCGAGCGACTCTTGATGCGGGGTCGTCGCGAGTCTGGAACGGCACCGGCACGCACTCCCATTGCCGCCCTATCGCGGTGCTCAACCTCCCCGGCTGGTCGGCGATGCATGGGTCGATGCCGATGTCGGCATGAAGTTCGACGAGCACGTCTATTACATGGCGGGGCTGTTCTGCTGCAACATCGCCGCCTCGCTGGCGCTCATTCCCGCAGTGCTCCTCGCAGAGCTGAGAGGGTCCGCTGCATCAAGGCGGATTTCGTGGGCAGCGACCGCGGGACTGGCGGCGGCGACCATCGTAGGGTTCCTGTGGAGTCGCACGATCGGCTTCCCCCAGATGGCGGACGCGATGGGAGGACGGCCGCCGCCCCGGAGTCGTCAGACTGCTCTGGGTGCCGGCCGCCGCCTCGATCGCCGCTGACGCGATCCCGCTGCAGGTCACCGGGCTCGGGCGCCGGTACGGCCGCCTCGTCGGGCTCGCCCATCTCGACCTCGCGCTCGCGCGGGGCGATTGCGTCGCGCTGATCGGCGCCAACGGGTCGGGGAAGTCGACCGCGGTCCGGACGATCGCGGGACTGCTGGAGCCGAGCGAGGGCACGGTGCGGATCTGCGGCCACGATCCGCACAGCGAGCCGGACGCGGAGGCTGCCCGGGCTGCGCTGGCGCTCGTCCCCGACGCGCCCATGCTCTATGAAGACCTCACGGTCCGCCAGCACCTGTCGCTCGTCGCCCTCGCCCACGGCGTGACCGACGACGGGATCGAGGGGCGGATCGACGCGCTCTTGGAGCGTCTGGGCCTCACGCATCGCGCCGGCTTTCTGCCCGCGGAGCTGTCGCGCGGCCTCAAGCAGAAGACCGGCTTGGCGTGCGCGCTGATCCGTCCCGCGAGCCTGCTGGTGCTCGACGAGCCCGTCGTGGGCCTCGACCCGCCGTCGCAGTCGCTGCTGGTCGAGCTGCTGCTCGAGGCCAAGGCGAGCGGGATCGCGGTGCTGCTGACGACGCACCAGATGGCGTTCGCCGACGGCCTCGCCGACAGCGCGATCGTCCTGGGCGAGGGCGAGGTGCTCGACCAGGGCCCGTGGACCGCGGTGCGCCGGCGCGCGGCGGAGCGGGGCTGGCTGCCGGCGGATGCCTGAGCTCGCCGCCGGCGACGGCCGCACCCGCGTCCGCGACATCCGCCGCTTCTGGCACGCGGTGCAGGCGCCGCCGTCGCTGCTCAAGCGCTTGGAGCCCGCGTACTACGTGTTCATCACGCTAGCGCTCGGCGGGCCGTTCGTTTACGGGACGGCGAGCGCGGGGCTGTCGGAGGTCGCGACGCCGCGCGCCGTCGGCGTCTGGGGGCCGTCGCTGGCCCTCGTCGCGCTGCTGGCCGCGATGCGTTGGGGCGCGGTCCAGGGTCCGGTGGTCTTCACCGTGGCCGACGTCGGCCAGCTGCTTGGCGCGCCGCTGCGCCGGGCGGAGCTGGTCCTCGGACGGCTGGTCCGGGGATTGCTCATCTGGACGGCCGCGGCCGCGGTCGTGGGCGGCCTCGTCGTGATCGGCGTCGCGGGCCACCACCGCGGGGTCGACGCGATGCGCGCCGCGGGCTTCGTGGTCGCGATCGCCATCCTCGGCCTGCTCGGCGTCGCCGGCGCGGCGCTGGTGGCGGGCTCCGAGCGCGTCGACCGCGGCACGCGCCGGGCCGTCTGGCCCGCGGTCGCGCTGGCCGCCGGCCTCGTCGCGCTCGCGGACTTCTCGCCGGCCGGCCGTCACGTGGCGCTGTGGTCGGGACCGTGGGGCTGGGCCGTCCAGCCGCTGGCCGGGGCCGCCGCGGCGTGGCCGCTCGCCCTCGTGCTGCTGGCCGCGCTCACCGCGGCGGTCGCGACACTCGCGGTCCGCTGCCGCGGCGCCACGCCCACCGAGCGCCACCTGGCGCGGGCCGAAGCCCGCGGCGGCGCGGTCGCGGCCATCTACTCGATGGACACGCGCTTTGTCCGGCGCAGCCTCACCGCGGTGAGCTCCGGGCCTGTGGCTGCGGCTGGCGCCGACCGCCTCAAGCCGCCGCGCTTCCCGCGCCTGGCCGTCGTCTGGCGCGACGCGGTGGCTGCGCTGGCCGTCCCGCAACGGCTCGTCCAAGCGGTCCTCCTGACCGCCGGCGGGACCGCGGTCTGTCTGGTCAACGGCGCCCATCCGGTGGCCGTCGCCGCGGGCGCCTTGGCGATATACGCCGGCGCGTCGCTGATGCTCGAGCCGCTGCGGGCAGAGACCGACCAGCCCGGACGCGTCCGCGTGCTGTTGATCGCCCCGATCGGCAAGGTGCTGTTCCAGCACGCGCTCGTCCCGCTAGCGGTCGTCGCGCTCGGCGCGCCGGTCGCGGTCGCCGGTTGCGCCGCGGCCGGCGCGCTCCCTCGCCACGGCGCCGCCGCCGTCATCCTCGTGCTGCTCGCCACCCCCTCGATCACGCTATGCGCCGCGCTCTCCAGCCGCCGCGGCGGTCGCCTCCCGCCGAGCGTGCTCGCAGTGGCCAACGCCGACACGAGCGGCATGTACCTCGGCCTGATCCTCGGCTTGATCGCGCTCTGGCCGCTGCTCGCCATGGTCACCGCGGCGGTCCCCGTCGTCAGCGTCGTCCACCACGGCACGCGCGCCCTGCCGCAGCTCGCCATCGCGCTGGCGGTCCTCCCGATCCTCCTCGCCAGCGGCTTGGCCGCGGAGCGGTTCGCGCCGTGACCCTCTGTAACGGTTCGGGCCGGAATCGACGGTAGGGCTCGTGACGACGGATCCGCAGAGCGATCGCCACGTCGTCGAGGCCCGGTTCGCCGAGGTCTTCGCGCACCTGGGCTTCATCTCGACGTACGCGCGGCGCCGGGGCGCGCGCGATCCGGACGGTATCGCGGCCGAGGCGATGGCGATCGCCTGGCGCCGGCTCGCCGACGTCCCGGCCGCCGACGCCCGGCCGTGGCTGATGGTCACCGCGCGCAACCTGCTGCTCGCGGAGCGCCGGCGGGAGCCGGAGTGCGCGAGGCAGCCGCAGGCCGACATCGACCTCGAGGCGCCGATGCCGCCCGAATCGGGGCTCGACCCCGACCTCGCGCGGAGCCTGCGAGCGCTGCCGGAGAAGGACCGCGAGGGGCTGCTGCTGATCGCCTGGGAAGACCTCCCGGCGCTGGCGGCGGTGAGCCTCGGGATCTCGCAGACGGCGTTCCGGGTGCGGCTGCATCGCGCCCGGCGCCGGCTCCGCGGGCTCCTGACCCAGCAGGCCTCGGTGAACCGCGTCGCAGCACCGCAACCGAACTGGAGGCAGACATGAACGATGACGCCCTGATGCGCCGTCTCCGCGCGGCGAGACCGGTGGCCGCCGAGCCCAGGGTCCGGTCACCTGGTCGGTCGGCATGCCGTTGTTGTACCCATCGTGGTCGGGGGCACCGGCTCCGGGGCGATAGCGACATGCGCAGATCCCGCCCCGCCCCGACGGATTGTTCCCGTATTCGGCGAACTGGGTACCTGGCCGATCCATCTGTCGCGTTGCATGGAAGGAGCAGCGCGGTGCGCGCCCATTGACTGCTCCTGCCAGACCATTGCCGCAGTCCGAGCCGCTATAGCGTCTCGCCATGTACGTGACGCTCGACTCGCAGCAGAAGATGGCCTACATCGGACTGCGCGAACACGCGCAGTCCATCGTCGCCCGGTCGCTTCCTCTCGGGGATTTCGCGGCTGAGGCGCACATCGACACGCTGCACGACTGATTCTCGACTTCGATGCCAAGGGCCGCCTGATCGGCATCGAGGTGATGAACGCCAAGCGGGCGCTGTCGGACGCGTTGCTGGCTGAAGCCCAGCGCATCTGACGACCGCTCCTCCAAGCCAAAGGCAGCGGCGGCAGCGCGGCTGTCGCGACTAGCGCAACGGGCGAAACGCGCGGGCCCCGGCCCGTCTGGGTTGTGTTCCTCCTCCACGCAAGAAGCAGCGGCCGAGGGACGTTGGAGTTCCCCCGGTTTTGTGGCTCTTCTGCGGTTTCCGTGGGTGGTGGGTGAGGTTCTTCGCGGGTAGCGCGGTCGTCGTCGCCTGATCAAGCTGCGCCGTTGGGGTGACTTCGCGCGCCGAGGCGTTTCGGCTGCCGGCGGCGGAGGATCGCGCCGCTTGACAGCCGTCGCCGTCGGCGCTGTGTGGCGATGAGGTCGGGCGCTAGCAGCGCCCCGGCCTGCGGGCGGCAAGAGCGCACGCCGCCGCGCTCTTAGGGTTCCGGCTTCTCACAGTCGCAGAACCAGGCGAAAGGGCGGGTGGCTGCGTGCGCCAGTGAAGGGTACGTGGTCGTGTGCGCCGTCCCGTGGGCGCGGCACCGCAGCCGGTTCACCCGGCCGTTCGAGGACCAGACGGCATGGTTGGCCGTGAACACCTCAAAGAAGGCGACGGCCGAGCTGATGCGGATCGCGTGGCGCACGGTCGGGGCGATCATCACCCGCGTGTGGATGGATATCGACTCGCTCGGCGACCGGCTGGACGGGGTGCGCCGGATCGGGATTGATGAGATCTCCTACAAACGCGGCTACCGCTACCTCACCGTCGTGGTCTGCCACGACACCGGACGGCTGGTATGGGCCGCGCCGGGTCGCGACCGAGCCACGGTTCGGGCGTTCTTTGACGCGCTGGGGCCCCAGCGCAGCTCGCTGATCACGCATGTGTCAGCCGACCAAGCCGAGTGGATCGCCGAAATCGTCGCTGAACGCTGCCCCGACGACAAGAAGCACATCGCCCGGGGCGTCGATGGCATGCATGCGCGGCTCAGGTGTGCGTCGCGCGTGTGGCTCAACGCGCTCCGATGTCGCGGTTGCGATCACGTCGTCGCTCGGCGTAGGGTCGCTTCGAGGGCGTGATGTCGAGATATTGCGTGTGGGTGCTCGTCGTCGTGGTGTTGGCGGGCTGCGGTGGCGGCCATCCACGGGAGTCCGCCGCTCACGCCGGCGGGCCGAGGCTGACTAACGCACTGGCGCGAAGCCTGGACGCGCAGTTTCGCCGCGAGGTGACCCTGGCGGGGATCCCGGGCGCGTCGGCCGCGATCGTCTTTCCCGATGGACGGGAATGGAGCCGCGCCGTCGGGGCCGCCGAGCTCAAGCCGCGGGTGGCGATGACCACGCGGACGAGCTTCAGCTTCGCCAGCGTGACCAAGATGGCGATGGCCGCGCTCGCGCTGCGGCTCGCCGAGCAGGGTCGGCTGAGTCTCGACGACCCGATCATTCGCTGGTACCCCGCGTGGCGCGGCGACCGCTCAGCGACCGTGCGCGACCTGCTGGGCCACACCGCGGGAACGAAGGATCCGAGCAACGCGGCGATGGCTCGACTCGACCGCCGCGGCGGTCCGTTCACCGTCCGCACGTTCATCCGCGCCGCTCCCCGCCCGGGCCCCCGGACAACGCAGGCGGAGTACTCGGACGTCGGCTTCGCCATCGCGGGCATCGTCCTGGCGCGCGCCGCCGGCGAACCGCTCGCGCAGGCGATGCGCAGGCTGGTGCTCCACGTGCCCGGCGGCGCCGGGCTTGCGCTCGAGCCCGCCGAGCGGGCCCACGCACCACTCGTGCACAACTACGACTACCCGCACGGTGTCGGCGCCCCGCCGGTCGACGTCAGTGACGCCAGCGGGCTGATTCCCAACCGTGGCGTCGCCCTGGCCGTCGGTGCGGTCGGGCTGGCCGGCGACGTCCCGTCATTGGCGCGCTGGGGCCATGCGCTGCTCGGCGGCCGACTTCTCGCGCCCGGCTCGCTGCGCGCGATGACCCGCTTCCACAACGTCTCGCCCGACCTGGCCGACACGCTCGAGCTGTCCGCGCGCCGGAGCTACGGCCTCGGGCTCTGGCGCGACGACCTCGACGGGCACCTCATGTGGGGCCACCCCGGTGGCGGCGTCGGCGGCCACAGCGAGCTCTGGCACCTTCCACACGACCGGATCACGATCGCCGTCAGCTGGAATGACGCCGCCCTGGGCCGCGACGCCGCGCCATTTCTCCTCTCGCTGCTCCGGACCACGCTCGCCTCCCACTGACCCAGACCCGCCGCTCACCAGCGCCGCCGATGGAACGGCAGCGGATGGTGGTCATGCAATCTTGGACGCGGCCTGCGGTCGTCAAATCGGTTGATAGCCCGGCGAACCCGCCAGACGGACGCTGCACTTTCGCTCGCTTGAGGAGCAGAGATTGAACCCGCAGCATCGTGCCGGAACGTCACGGAAGCGTCGAGACTGGGTACTCGACCGACCGCTCCTCCTGGCGGCCCAGCATCCAGCGCGCGGCGCTCACCCTTGCGGCCTCGAAGCAGCAGCGGGGCGCCCTCCGCTTCGCGTCGTGGATCCCCCCAGCGGCGGTTCTGTTGTTGGACGGGCTCGAGCGACCGTCGGCGGCCGTCGGGGATACGCCGAACGGGTCCGGTAGCGCCAGGCGCCTGTTGCCGACGTTTACGCGGGCGGGTTGAGCTCGAGCAGGAGCGTTCTGAGCTGCGCGAAGCGGTCTCGCCCGAGTTGCGCCTGCCACTCGCGTTCGACATCCCGGACGGCGTCGCGGATCGTGTAGGCGGCCTGCTCGCCGCGGTCGGTGAGGGCGATGCGCTTGGATCGGCCGTCGCCGGCGTCGGGGCGCCGCTCGAGGTACCCGAGCCGTTCGAGCTGGCCGAGCAGGTAGTTGGCCGCCTGCTTGCTTATGCCTCGCTGGGCGGCGAGCTCGGACGGGCGGGCGCCTTGGGGTCCGGGGTAGAGGAAGAGATTCACGTGGGCCATGTCGAGGTCGTCGAATCCCTGCTCGTGCAGCCGCTCGAGCATCCGCCGGACGACGCCCTCCCACGGCATCCGCAGTAACGCCCCGATCAGCGGCGGGCCGAACGCCGAATCAGTAAAGCCGCTTGACGTGTTTCCCGCCCTCATGTATCGTCAAGACACTTTACCACCCGGCTTGGAGGACACCGTGACCACGAGCACCTACGACGCGATCCTGATCGGCGAACTGGCGATCCGCCCCCGGATCGAGCCCGGCGACAGCGACGGCGCGGTGGCGATCCACGAGTTCGACGTCCCCGCGGGCGCGAGCCTCCCGGTCGCGCACAGCCACGATGCCTACGAGGAGACGATCTACGGCGTCACGGGAACCGTCACGTTCACCGTCGAGGGCACGCCGCACGCGATCGGGCCGGGCGAGGCCCTGTTCGTTCCGCGCGGCGCCGTGCACGCCTTCGCCAACACCGGCGACGTCGACGCCACCGCGCTTGCGATCATCACCCCCGGCCTGCTCGGCGCCGACTACTTCCGCGAGGTCGCCGCGATCGTCGCCGCCGCCGACGGCGGCCCGCCCGATGTCGCCGCGATCGGAGCGGTGATGCGCCGCCACGGCCTCACCCCGGCCGCCGCGACCCGCTGAGCCCAACCGCGAGCGCTGCCATGACCTATCTGATCGTCGGCTCGACCGCCGCCCGCTCGCCCCGTGGCACCGCAACATCCACCAGGACGACGCGGCCAGCGCCACGCGAGCCGCGCTCGCCCGCGCCGGCGCCGGCGGCGTCGATCTCGTCGTCGCGGCAGTCATCGGACCGGGCTCAAGTGTGCTCGACGGCACGCAACCCGGTACCGCGTCTGGCGTACGCGGCCTGAGAACCCCCGCGCGCCACCGCGCCCGGCCGCCCGCCACAGCACCCCGCCGCCACACGCTGGGCGACCCGAATGACCACCAGCCGCGCGACAGAGCACCACTCGGGAGTGCCCCTTGCACGCCAGCAAGACGGGCTGACGCAACCACCACGCGCCCGCTCAAGTCGACGAGCAACCGCGCGGCCAAGCCTCGCCCCCCGGCCCGGCTCCGGCACAGGCTGAGCATCAGCACGCCAACTATCCGTGCCGCGCCTCCCACTTCTGGCCTCCGCCGTCGACATCGCCTGAACGCCGCGCCCAGCGGGCGCAAGCAGTCAGGTGTCCGGAAACCGGAGGAACTCCATCGAGTACAACGAGCCGCCGTGTGTGGAGCCGTACGCCGTGCTCTGTCAGAGCACGCCGAGCGGCTGGGCTCGACTGGGAGCCGGAGTCAGCGGGTGGGCTCACGTGGATGAGCACCAGCGAGGATGGGGGCTGATGGCGTCGAAGTCGCCTGGGGACACCCGCCCACGATCATCTGGGATACGGCCGGCTGGCGCTCCCTCTGATCGGCAGCCGCGTCAGGAGGACGACGTGCGTCCGGTCGAGTAACGGAGCACCGTCATGCCGCCCTCGTCGATCGACGAGATCGGATCGAGCTTGACTGGCTCTCCGCCGGCGCGGTCGAACAGGCGGACACCGTCGCCGACCAGGACTGGGGCGACGTGGACGATCACCTCGTCCAGAAGTCCGGCTTCCAGGCACTGCCGTGCGATGCTCGCGCCCAAGACGACAACGTGACCGCCGTCGGCAGCCTTCTTCGCGATGGTCACCGCCTCTTCGATGCCGACGTCGAGAAAACGGCCGGTCACGCCCTTCACGACCGGCGGTTCGGGCGGGGGATCGTGTCGCAACACGAAGAACGGTCCCCGGAAGGCTCCGCCGTAGAACCCGGGCTGCAAGCGATCCTCCACATCCTGAGTTCGCCTGCCGACCAGGAGCGCCCCGGTTGAGGAGAGGACCGTGTCGACCGTCTCACGCGATCCGGCAGCCGTCCCGAACACCCAGCTCATGTCGCCGTCGGGTCCCGCGATGAAGCCGTCGAGGCTCATCATCGTGTGCCAAAGCAGCTTGCCCACTGTCGATCTCCTTTTGTCGCGCCACATTGCTGTGACCGTGATCGCGAGCAGAATTCATCGGCACCCGGATCTCGCGCAAGGGTGCGTGCGACTCAGCGTCCCGGCTCAGCCGCAGCGCTCGAAGTCACGGCGTCCGCTGTCGCAATCGCCTGAACGGAGCTGAGGAGCGGCAGCCCCTTGGGCGCTGCGAATTGTGGCGCTGGCGTCGAAAACAAGCACATTCCGACGCCGACGCCGGGCCGACCGCGGAGCGCGCGGTCGACGCCGGCGCGGACGGCCAGCTGATCGAGACCGGGGCGGTGGAGTTCGATCGCGTCGTTCCGCCCTCGGGAAATCTTTGGGTCGCGCGCCGCCAGTTCTGGCTCGGCCCCGCGCGAGCCGGGCAGACCGTTCGCTTCTGGGCCAGCGCCGACGTCCTGCACCTGGGCCCCGGCGAGAAGTTCGGCAGCTTCCCGACTCAGCGGTCCGTGGGGGCGGGGTCGGTGTGCGCGGTGGCGTTGCGCCTGGTTGCCAGCGCAGCGACGAGCTGAGCACGGGAGCGGACCCGGTACTCGCGGTAGATCTTGGTGAGGTGCGACTCGACGGTGCGGGTGCTCATGTCGATCGTGTCGGCGATCTGCTTGTTGCTGAGCCCCTCCCCGGCGAGGTCGGCGACGCGTGTCTGCGCCGGTGTGAGCCCCTCGCTGACCGCGGCTCGGCGAAGGCCGATGCGACCGAGCTCGTCGCGTGCCCGTGACGCCCAGATCGCGGCGTCGAGCGGTTCGAGCAGCGCCCGCGCCTGCTCGAGCGTCTGCTTTGCCGCGGTCTTGCGCTTCGCGCGCCGTTCCATCGACCCCTTCTCGAGCAGCGTGCGCCCGAGCTCGAGCGGCAGACATCGGCGCGCGTGCTCGGCGACCGCGACGTCGAGGGTCTCGATCGCGCGCTCCAGGTCTCCGCGGGCGGCCAGCACCAGCCCGTCACAGCGCCGCGCGACGGCCACCGCGTGCCGGTTCGGGTACGTGGCCGTGCGCTCGAGGAAGTCGTCGAGGACCAGTTGCGCGTCGTCGAGCCGGTGCAGGGCGATGAGCGCTTCGATGTCGGAGGACCACAGATGGATCAGAGACGTGGAGACGTGCCAGGGACCGTGGGCGATCACCCATCGGCGATGCGGGGCGAGCAGCTCCCGACTTCCGCAGTTGGTGGGCGCATAGATCGGCGGTAATCCCGCATGGTTGCTGGGGTTCGGGGACTTTGTGCGGCTTGTGCGTGTGTGCCCACGGGCGGCGAGCCCGGCGGCGGGCCGTTCAGGCGGGTTGGAGGGCGGTGATCCGCGGCGGCGGCGCGATGCCGGTCGCGGCCAGGAGCTCGCGTTGGGTGTTGGTGAGCTCGGTGGTCTGCGCGACGGTGCCGGTGGGGCCGGTGAGGGTGACCAGGTGCAGGCGCCCGAGTTCAAGCGCGATCCGCCGCCAACTCTGGCCGGTCTGGCGCTCGGCGACGCGGATCAGCAGCAGCGCGAGCCAGGACAGCAGGACGTGCGCGCGGATGCGGTGCTCGAGGCGATGAAACACGGGCCGCAGCTCGATCGTGGTCTTCAGATCGCGAAAGCCGCGTTCGGCTTCGAGCAGGTTTTTGTAGCCGAGTGCGACGTCTTCGGCCGAGAGGTCGGGGTCTGAGGTGGAGAGCAAAAACTTGCCGTCCAGGCGCTGTTCGGCCTTGATCTTGGCGCGGTCGATGCGCAGCCGTCCGCTCGTGGTCTGGCGCAGGTAGCGCCCGAGCGCGGGGTGGTCTCTGAGCGCGCACTCGGCGCGCGTGTGCGCGTCGGCGGCCTTCTTGCTCTTGGCTTTCGCGCGCTGGCTCTCGATCCGCTCAAGCTCGGTCTGCAGGCGGAGGATCGTCTCGTCGCGTTGGCTGCGCTCGCGGTCGGCCTCGGCGGGGTTGTGGCAGATGATGAAGCGCTTGGCCGCATCGCCCTTCCCGACGCGGACTTCCTTGACCCTGAGGTTGTCGCGGACGGTCTGGTAGCGACCCTGGCGCGCCAGCGCGGCCTGCGCGTCGGGTGAGCCGTCGCGCATCCGCTCGCCGGCGATCCAGTGCCCGCCCGCCCGGGTGAGATAGCGCAGGTTCTCATCGCTGGAGAAGCCACGATCAACGACCGTCACCACCCGGCCGAGGCGCCAGCCGCGCAGGCCATCCTTGACCTCGGTGATGACCGACATGTCGTTGGTGTTGCCGGGCCAGCACCAGACCCGGACGGGGATCCCCTCGCGCGTGACGGCGAGGCCGATCACGATCTGCGGCAGATCGGGCCGGTGATCCTTGGAGTGGCCGAACACGCGGAACGCGCCCTCGCCGGTCTCGGGCTCGTCGCGCTCGAAGTACGTGCTCGTGGTGTCAAAGAACAACAGGTCGACCTCGAGGTTCAACAGATCAGCGCAGGCGAAGAACACCGCCTCCTGGACCTTGGCCTGCGCGTCAGCCTGCACCAGCAGATCCATCGCGCGGTAGGCCTGGTCCTCATCCATCCCCGCAAGACCCGGGACGTGCACGTCCTCAGACGCCCACTCGGCCGCGGCCAGCTTGGAGCCCGGATCCAACGCCCGGTTGGCCACCAGCGCGAACAACACCCGCTCCACATCCGTGCTGAAGCGCCGCGCCCCGAGTACCCCGCCCAGCGCGCGGTCGACCCCGAGCGCCCGCCAGAGCCCGTCGAGCAGCCACACCCCGCCCAACGGCCGCGACCCTGTGACGTCGAACTCGCCCGGCGCCCCCGGCAGCGGCATCCCAGCGCCGTCGCCGTCGGTAAAGCGCGTGATCGACGCCGCCAGCCGCCGCAGCCCGTCGAGGTCAAGCTGATCCTCGCGGCCAAGATTCAACAGCACCTCGGCCCGCGTGACGCCGCCGACGCGGCGGTTGTGCGCCAGCTGCACATAGCGAACCACAGAGCCATCCTTGCGCCGCCGCTGCGTCGCCCGCAAGTACATGCCCACATCACAGCACCAACAGCAGACAACCACAACCCGCACCGGCAAAACCGTGTGCCCACACTTCCGGACCTACGCCCGACACGATTCGGCTCTACAGAGCCAAATCAGACCGCAAAATCACCCGCGAATGCCCTCCAACTGCGGAACCCCGGTGTCCGTACCACGCGCGAGCGCGCCACCGGCAGCGCGAAGTGCAGTCCGGCGGACCC
>JAICUS010000034.1 GCA_025935735.1 Solirubrobacteraceae bacterium
ACGTAGCCCGCCTCGGTCAGCGCCGTGGCGTCCGCGATCGCGAACGGCACGTTCAATATCCGCGCCAAGGTCTGCGCGAGCAGCGTCTTGCCGCAGCCGGTCGGCCCGAGCAGCAGGATGTTGGACTTCTGCAGCTCGATGTCCGTGTCGTCGGCCTGCATCATCTGCACGCGCTTGTAGTGGTTGTAGACCGCTACCGAGAGCGTGCGCTTGGCCTGCTCCTGCCCGACGACGTACTCATTGAGGACGCCGTAGATCTCCTTCGGCTTGGGCAGGTTGTCGATGTCGAACGAGGGCGGGGCGGTCAGCTCCTCGTCGATGATCTCGTTGCAGAGGTCGATGCACTCGTCGCAGATGTAGACGCCCGGCCCGGCGATCAGCTTCTTGACCTGTCGCTGCGACTTGCCGCAGAAGGAGCAGAGAAGCTGCTCGTTGGAGTCCGTCGGGCGTGCCATGCGTCCTTCAGTGCTCGTGGATCACCCGGTCGATGATGCCGTACTCCTTGGCCTCGTCGGAGGACATGAAGTAGTCGCGTTCGGTATCTGACCGGACCTTCTCCACGTCCTTTCCGGAGTGCTGGGCGATGATCTCGTCCAGCCGCCGGCGCAGCTCGATGACCTCGCGCGCGTGGATCTCGATGTCGGTCGCCTGCCCCTGGAAGCCCGAGCTCACCTGGTGGATGAGGATCTTCGCGTTGGGTAGGGCCATGCGCTTGCCGTTCGCCCCCCCGCCCAGCAGCAGCGCGCCCATCGACATGGCGATGCCGACGCAGATCGTGGACACGTCGGGCTTGATGAACTGCATCGTGTCGTAGATCGCCAACCCGGCGTACACGGACCCGCCCGGGGAGTTGATGTAGAGCGAGATGTCCTTGTCCGGGTCCTCGGACTCGAGGTGCAGCAGCTGGGCGACGATCAGGTTCGCGATCTGGTCGTCCACCGGCGTCCCGAGGAAGATGATCCGCTCGTTCAGGAGGCGGGAGTAGATGTCGAACGCACGCTCCCCACGGGAGGTCTGCTCGACGACCATCGGTACGAGTGGGCTCACGATCCTCGCTTCGTTTCGCTTCGGATTCTCGAATCCTTCAAGATGCGCGACGTCGCGCGGCGCAGGTCACTCGGCCGAAGACTAGCAACGGCCAACCGGCAGCCAACCCGGGTGTTCGACCAGGTTCGACGGTCAGGAATCGGGCGTCCAGAGCTGCCCGGCGCCGGCCGGCTCGCCGGACCCCGGCGTCCACAGCTTGTCGCGCGCCTGGGCCTGCTCGATGGAGATCGGCTTGGCCGACTCGGCCACCACGTCGAGCGCCTTGCGCTGCGCGAGGTCGTCCTTGAGCGCGTCCAGGCGCCCGTTGGAGCGCAGCCGCTCCAGCAGCTTCTTGGCCGACACGCGCTCGCCGGGCGGCGCGGCCTCGGACACCGCCTCGAGCATGTCGTCCTCGCTGGGCTCCAGCGACTCGGCCTCGGCGATCGCCGCCAGCACCGCCTCGCGCTTGAGCGCCTGCTCGGCGTCCGGCTTGGCCTGCTCGATCGTCTCCTCCTCGGAGCGCCCGGCGATGCGCATGTACGCCTCGCGGCTGATGCCCTGGTGGGCCAGCGAGTGCAGCATCGAGTCCCACAGCTCGCGTGCGCGGGCCTCCACGAGCGCGTCCGGGACGTCCACGGTGGCCGCCTTGACCGCCGAGTCGAGCGCGGCCTCGCGGAACTCGGCCTCGATGCGCGAGCTCTCGGCCTCGCCCATGCGCGTGCGGATGTCCTCGCGCAGCTCGTCCAGGCTGTCGAAGCCGGCCTCCTCGGCCAGCTCGTCGTCCAGCGCCGGAAGCTGCTTGGCCTTGACGTCGCGCACCGTGACGGCGAACTCGGCCGCGCGGCCGGCCAGCTCGGTCGCCTGGTAGTCGTCCGGGAACGTGATCGTGACCGTGCGCTCCTCGCCGCCGGTGGCGCCCTCGAGCTGCTCCTCGAAGCCCGGGACGAGCCGGCCGGAGCCCAGCTCGATCATCTGGTCGCGGCCCTCGCCGCCGGCGAACGGCGTGCCGTCCAGCGTGCCGGCGAAGTCCATCACCACGAAGTCGCCGCGCTGGGCGGGGCGGTCGACCGTCTCCAGCTTGGCCGCGCGCTCCTGCAGGCGCTCGAGCTCCTCCTGCACCGCCGAGTCGGGCACCGCGGCCTCGCGCCGGCCGACCTCGAGGCCCTTGTACTCGCCGAGCGTGGCCTTCGGGCGCACGCCGATCTCGATCGAGAACTTCAGCGGCTGCCCCTCGCCCGGCAGCTCGCCGAGGTCGAGGTCCGGCTCGCCCACCGGCACCACGCGCGCGTCGTCGATCGCCGCGCGGTACCAGCCGTTCAGGGACTCCTGGACCGCCTCGTTGAGCACCGCCTCGCGGCCGATGCGCTTGATCACCACCGGCGGCGGCGCCTTGCCGGCCCGGAAGCCGGGCACGCGCAGGTTGCGGGCCAGCTGGCGGGCGGCGACCGCGATGCGCTTCTCCACCTCGCCCGCGGCGACCTCGGCCTCGACGCGCACGCGCGACTCGGGCAGCTCGGTGACGGTGGTGGAGACGGTTTCGGGCATAGGGCGGCGGTCAACGATACAAAGCAGGGAGTGAAGCGCCTCGCCGCGTGGTTTGTCACGGGCCCGCTCGGGCACCTGGCGTCCGGCGTGGCCGACTGGGCGGTGCTGCTGTGGACGCTCGCTCAGGACAGGCGCCACGGCTCCGCGCGCAGCGGCGTGGCCGAGCCCGGCCGCAGCGCGTCGAGCAGCAGCGACAGATAGCGCGGCCAGTGCGGGTCCATCGGGTGGCCGTCCATCGCCGGCCGGGTGGTCGCCCCGAGCATCCGCAGCATCAGCTGGATGTCCTCGGGCACGAGGTCCCCGCGCACGCGGCCCTCGGCCTGGGCGCGGTGCAGCGGCAGCGCCGCGGCGTCGATGAACCGCCGGCGCTGCTCGTCGGTCAGCGCCGTTGCGCCCAGCCGCTGGGCGACCACGTCGTAGAAGCCCTGGTTGGACGCCTGCATGCGCGCCGCACCCTCGAGGAAGGCGGCGAACGCCTCGGCGGCGTCGGGGTCGTCGCCGGCCGCCCCGGCGAGCCGCTCGAACTCGGTCAGGATGTCGTCGAAGATCGCCCGGACGAGCGCCTCCTTGGTGGGGAAGCGGCGGTAGAGCGTGCCTTTGCCCACGCCGGCGCGGCGGGCGATCTCCTCTACGCCGACGTCGAGCCCACCGTCCGCGAACGCCGCGCGGGCGGCGTCGAGGATGAGGGCGCGGTTGCGGGCGGCGTCGGCCCGGAGTGGGCGGCCTGGGGCGGCCATTGGCGCGAGTGTAGACCCGCCTCCGGTAGATCGACGCGGACCAGCGCGACGAACACCGCCGCCAGCGTCGGGTCGAAGTGCGCGCCGGACTCGGCCTCGATGTGCGCCAGCGCCTCCTCGGCCGACCACGCGCGCTTGTAGGGCCGCGCGGTGAGCAGGGCGTCGTAGACGTCGCACAGGGCGGCGATCCGCCCCACCCAGGGGATGTCGTCGCCCCGCAGCCCGGCGGGGTAGCCGGTGCCGTCCCAGCGCTCGTGGTGGGTCCGGGCGATCAGCTCGGCCGTCTGCAGCACGCGCGAGGGCGAGCCCTCCAGCAGCTCGGCGCCGATGATCGTGTGCGTCTGCATGATCGCCCGCTCGTGCGGCTCGAGCTTGCCCGGCTTGTGGAGGATCCCGTCCGGGATGCCGATCTTGCCGATGTCGTGCAGCAGGCTGGCCTGCTCGATCTCGTCGGCCCTGGCGTCGTCGGCCCCGGCCGCGCGGGCCAGGCGCCCGCACAGCAGGCTCATGCGCTTCAGGTGCGAGCCGGTCTCGTCGTCGCGGTGCTCGGCAGCGCGGCCGAGCCGCTGGATGACCTCCAGCTGCGTGGCCCGCAGCTCGCGCGTGCGCGCGGCCACCTCGCGCTCGAGCGCGGCGGTGTGCGCGGCGGCCCGGCGGCGGCGCGTGGCCTCGATCAGGTAGGCGACCACGAGCGCGCCCACGGTGCCCAGCGCGAGCGCCAGCAGCGGCGCGGCCACCGGGACGATCCGGCCGTGGTCGAAGGCGAGCTGGGCGCCGGCGAGCGTGACCAGCGCGAGGCCGCCGGCGACGGCGGACACGACCCGCGCGCGGGCGCGCAGGCTGGCCAGCGGCACGGCGAGCGCGAGCAGCGCGATCAGCACGGGGGCGAGCCAGCCGGGCCCGTCGCGCAACGGGTTGCCGCGCAGCGCGGTGGCGATGGCGTTCGCCTGCAGCTCCGGCCCGGCCATCGTGTCGGTGCCACTCGTAGCGGTGGCGTGGCGGTCCTGCAGCGTCGGCGCGGTGGCGCCGACCACGACGATCTTGCCGCGCAACACCGAACGCGGGACCCGGCCGGCCAGCAGGTCGGAGAACGACACGCGCGGGAACCCGCCCGGGCCGCCGTGGAAGTCGAGCGGCGCGGTGCCGTCGGCGGCGAAGTCGGCGGGGCTGAGCGGGCGGTGCAGGCGCAGCGCGACCACCGCGGCGAGCGTGGGCAGCCGGCCGATGCGCAGCGCGTAGCGGCGGATCACCCCGCCGGAGTCGGTCGTGAAGTTCGCGGCGCCGGCGCGGCTGTGGATGCGGGCGAGCATCGCGTCGCCGCCCAGCACGGTCGTGCGGCCGCGGTCGTCGCTGGTGCCGGTGGCCAGCACGGCGCCGCCCGCGCGGCCGAGCGCGCGGTAGAGCGCGAGGTCGTCGGCCGGGTGCGGCGAGGGCTCGGTGAACTGGACGTCGTAGACGATCTCGCGCGCGCCGGCCTGCCGCAGGCGGTCGACCGCCTCGGCGTGCAGGCGCCGCCGCCACGGCCAGTCGCCGAGCGCGGAGATGCTGCGCTCGTCGATCGCCACGACGACCACGCCGGCCGCCGGCGCGGGCCCGCGCACGGCATAGCGCGCGTCGACGCTCTCGCGCTCCAGCGGCCCGAGCACGCCCGCGCCCCACGCCGCGGCGGCGAGCAGCGCGGCGAGCACGCCGGCGACGACCCGCCCCTTCATGGGCGGACGCCCCCGAAACTACGACGGATTCTCGCGGGCCCCCGCCGCACCTGCCGGCGCGAGCGATCCACCGTAGTCCCGGGCACGACCGCTCAACGCGGGTGGCGGCGGGCCAGGTAGGAGTGGCCGGCCTTGACCACGACGGTCCGGTGCGCCCGGCGGTCGTGGACCGACACGGCGCCCTGGGTCACCTTGGTCACCGTGCCGTCGCAGCGGTCCACGGTGAGCCACTTGGTGCCGCGCACGGTGGCGACGCTGTTGTGGCCGTGGGTGCGGAAGTGGCCGCCGTGGTCGGAGCCCCACAGGCTGCGGACGACCCTCTTCTTGGAGCTGCGGTGGGTGGCCGCGAGCGTGCGCTCGGCGCACTTGCCGAAGTCGCCGCCGATGAGGCGCAGCTCGGTGATGTGGTGGCGCGTGTCCTGGCGCACGATGAACTCGCCGCCCGAGAACCGGCCGGCCTCGGTGCCGACGCCGGGCAGCGCGGCGTGCAGGACGACGGTGCCGTCGCGGGCGTCGATCCGCGAGCCGACCGGCATGCTCGCCGCCTGGTCGAGCGGGACGAAGGCGTCGGTGCCCGGGAGCCTGACCGTCACCACGCCCGACGCGGGCGTCGCGGCGACGCGCTCGCCGGCCACGGGGGAGGCGGCGGGGGGAAGCGTGGGGGTCGCGGCATGGCCCGCGCCGTGGTCCTCGCCGGCGTTGCCGGCGTCGCCGGCGTCGCCGGGCTGACCGTGGCCCGCCGCCGCGTTTCCGCTCGCGGGCGTGGGCGTGGCCACCGGCGGCGTCGGGGTGGCCGTGGGGGCGCCGCGGGTGGGCGTGGGCGTCGCCGCGGGCGCGCCGGCCGGGACGACGGCCGGACGCCGCTTGCCGCTGTCGTCATGGTCGAGCAGGCGGCCGGCCCAGGCGCTCGCCGGCGTTGCGAGGCAGAGCGCCGCGGCGAGGGCGGCGGCAAGCGAGCGGGAAGTCTTCACATCCGGTGTGATCGGCCGGAATGCCGCCGTTTTGACCCGCCTGTCAACCGGCGGACGGATGGCTCAGCCGTCCGAGGCCCCCCGTAGCGTGCGGCGCGCCGATGCCCGCGGTCGCCGACACCCCCTGGCTCGACGCGCTCAACCCCGAGCAGCGGGCGGCGGCCACGCACGCCGGCGGCCCGCTGCTCGTGCTCGCCGGCGCGGGAACGGGCAAGACGACGACGCTGTGCTCCCGGGTCGCCTGGCTCGTCGCCGAGGGCACGCCGTCGGAGCGCATCCTGCTGCTCACGTTCACCCGCCGGGCGGCGCGCGAGATGCTGCAGCGCGCCCGCGGGCTCGTGCCGGCCAGCTCGCGGGTGCTCGGCGGCACGTTCCACTCGGTGGCCCACCGGCTCGTGCGCCGGCACGCCGCCTCGCTCGGGCTGCCGGACGGGTTCGGCGTGCTGGACGCCGGCGACGCGGCCGACGTGCTCGACCTGCTGCGCGAGGAGCACGGCCACGCCGCCGCCAAGACGCGCTTCCCCCGCAAGGCCACGCTGCTGGACGCCTACTCGCGCACGGTCAACGCCCAGCAGCCGCTGTCGGGCGTGCTGGCCGAGCACTTCCCCTGGTGCATGGAGCACAAGGAGGCCGTCTCCGCGCTGTTCAAGGCCTACACGGCGCGCAAGCGGGCGCTCGGCGTGGTCGACCTGGACGACCTGCTGCTGTTCTGGCGCGCGCTCGCGCGCGACGAGGTGATCGGCCCGCGGATCGCCGCGGGGCTCGACCACGTCCTCGTCGACGAGTACCAGGACGTCAACGGCCTGCAGGTCGACCTCGTGCGTGCGCTGGCCGGATCCGATACCCGCCCTCCCACCCCCAACCGCCCGGCCGTGACCGCGGTGGGCGACGACTTCCAGGCCATCTACGGCTTCCGGTCGGCGTCCGCGGAGCACATCCTCGACTTCCCGGCGCACTTCCCGGACGCGCGCGTGGTCACGCTGGAGCGCAACTACCGGGCGACGCAACCGCTGCTGGACGCGGCCAACGCGCTGGCCGCCCAGGCGCCGCGGGCGTTCCCGAAGCGGCTGCGGGCCGAGAAGGAGGGCGACGTGCGCCCGGCCGTCCTGCACTGCCGCGACGAGGCCGCGCAGGCCGAGCTGGTGTGCGACCGCGTGCTCGCCGCCCGCGAGGAGGGCGCCGAGCTGCGCGCCCAGGCGGTGCTGATGCGCACGTCGCACGACTCCGACCTGCTGGAGCTCGAGCTGACCCGCCGCGGCGTCCCGTTCGTCAAGTACGGCGGGCTGCGCTACCTCGAGGCGGCGCACGTCAAGGACTTCCTGGCGCTGCTGCGGCTGGCCGACAACGGCGCCGACGAGGTGGCCTGGTTCCGCGTGCTGCAGCTCGTCGAGGGCGTCGGCCCGGTGTCCGCGCGCCGCGCGATCGCCGCTCTCGGCGAGGGGTGGCCGCGGGCCCGCGAGGGCTTGCCCGCCGCGGCCCGGGAGAGCGGAGACGCGGTGGTCGCCGCCATCGAGGCCGCGCGCGAGGAGCGCAGCGCCGGCGTGCGGGCCGAGGGGCTGCGCGACGCGCTCGCGCCGCTGGTCCGCGCCCGCTACCCCGACGGCGCGCTGCGCGTCCAGGACCTCGACCAGATCGTGGCCGCCGCCCACCAGGCGCCGGATCCGCGCCACTTCGTGGCCGAGCTCGTGCTCGACCCGCCGCAGTCCAGCGCCGACCTCGCGCAGCCGCCGCACCTGGACGAGGACTACCTGGTGCTCTCGACCATCCACTCGGCCAAGGGCCTGGAGTGGGACGCGGTGCACGTGCTCGCGGTCTACGACGGCAACTTCCCCGCCTGCCTGTCGGCCGGCTCCAGCGAGTCGATCGACGAAGAGCGCCGGCTGCTCTACGTGGGCATGACCCGCGCCCGGCGCACGCTCAGCCTCTACGTGCCGGTGCGCTACCACCACCGCCCGCGCGGCATCGACGACGCGCACGGCTACGGCAAGCCGTCGCGCTTCCTCACCGGCGAGGTGCTGGCCTGCTGCGACGTCACCCGGCTGCCGGACGACCCGCCCGCGCGCCTCGCCGGCGCCCGCGCGCCGCGGCGGACGGTCACGGTCTCACCGGACTCTCTCTTCGACTGACGGCCGCTCCGCTAGCGTGGCCGCCGGTCACCGTGCGCATCTGGTTCGACATGACGGCCCCCGCCCACCCGGTCGTCTTCCGGCCCGTGATCGCGCGCCTGCAGGCCGCCGGCCACGAGGTCGACGTCACCGCGCGCGACTACGCGCAGACGCTGCCGCTGCTGGCGCGGCTGCGGATCGCGCACACGGTGATCGGCCGCCACGGCGGCGCGTCACGGGTCCGAAAAGTGGCCGCGCTCGCGTCCCGCACGTCGCGGATGATCGCCTACGGGCGCGCCCGCGGGTTCGACCTGGCCGTCGCGCACGGCTCCAACGACCTCGCGCTGGCCGCGACCGCGCTGCGCATCCCCGAGGTCAACGCGTTCGACTACGAGTGGGCGACCAAGCAGCACCAGATCGGCTGCCGGCTGGCCCGCCGCGTGCTCACGCCGGACGCCATCCCGCCCGAGCGCCTGCGCCGCTACGGCGCCGGGCCGGAGAAGCTGCGCCAGTACCCCGGCCTCAAGGAGGAGTACTACCTCTCCGACTTCGAGCCCGACCCGGGCGTGCTCGACGCGCTGGGCGTCGACCGTGAGCGCGTGCTGGTGGTCGTCCGCCCGCCGCCCGACGTCTCGCTCTACCACCGCCGGGCGAACAAGCTCTTCCCCGGCGTGCTCGACGCGGTCGGCCGCCGCGAGGACGTCCAGGCGGTGGTGGTGCCGCGCACCGAGCTGCAGCGCACGACCGTGCGCGCGCTGCGCTTCCCGTCGCTGATCGTCCCCGACGGCGCGGTGGACGCCCAGAGCCTGATCGCGCTCGCCGACCTGGTGGTGTCCGCCGGGGGGACGATGAACCGGGAGGCGGTGGCGCTCGGCACCCCGGTCTACACGACCTACGGCGGCCGGCTGGGCGGCGTCGACGAGCAGCTCATCCGCGAGGGCCGGCTGCGCCCGCTGACCGACCCGCGCGCGCTCGAGCTGGTCAAGCTCGCGGGCCCGCCGGGCGACCGCGTCCGGCGCGACCCGCGTGTGCTGGCCGAGCTGATGCTGGAGGCAGCGGCGTGAGGATCGTCGCCCGCGAGCCGTCCGCGCCGCCCGGCGCCGCCGGCGGCGAGTCGCTCGTCGCGCGCTACGCCCGGATGGCGCACGACTTCGAGCCGCGGCCCGTGGACGCCGCGTTGCGCGCGCTCGACGTCCTGCTGGCCGGGGTCGCGCTGCTCGCCCTCTCCCCCCTGCTGGTGCTGTGCGCGCTCGGGGTGCGCGCCTCCGGGCGGCCCGTGCTCTACCGCGGCGCGCGCGTCGGGCGGGCCGGGCGGATCTTCGCCATGTACAAGCTGCGCACGCTCAAGCCGGGCGCGGAGGAGCGCCTCGGGCCGTACCTGGGCGACGAGCTGACCCGGCTGACCCACGCCGAGACGACCCGGGTCGGCCGTGCCCTGCGACGGGCCAAGCTGGACGAGCTGCCGCAGCTGGTCAACGTCGTGCGCGGCGACATGAGCCTCGTCGGCCCGCGGCCGATCCGGCCGCGGTTCTTCGAGGCGCTGTGCGAGGAGATCCCCGCCTACTGGCAGCGGCTGGTCGTCCGCCCCGGCGTCACCGGTCTGGCCCAGCTGCGCCTCTCGCGCGAGATGACCTGGGCGGAGAAGCTGGTGCACGACCTCGAGTACATCGCCGACCGCTCCGTGTCGCTGTACCTGTCGATCCTCGGCCAGACGCTCGTGTTCATCGCCGCCCGTCTGCGCGCCTAGTGTGCGGGATCTGCGGGCTGACGCGGCCTGACGCCCGCGGCCTGGCGGCGATGAGCGCAGCGCTGCGCCACCGCGGGCCGGACTCCGCGGGCGAGACGACCGGTCTGCCAGTGGCGCTCGCGGCGCGGCGGCTGGCGATCATCGACCTCGCCCACGGCGACCAGCCGCTGGCCACCGAGGACGGCGCGGTGACCGTCGTCCAGAACGGCGAGATCTACAACCACGCGGCGCTGCGCGACGAGCTGCGCGGGCACCGGTTCGCCACCCGCTGCGACACGGAGGTGATCGGCCACCTCTACGAGGAGCACGGGTTGGGCGCGTTCGCCCGCCTGCGCGGCATGTTCGCGGTCGCGCTGTGGGACGGCCTCCGCCGGCGCCTCGTGCTGGCCCGCGACCGCTTCGGCATCAAGCCGCTCTTCCACGCCCGGCTGCACGACGGCGCGCTGGCCTTCGCGTCCGAGCTGCGCGCGCTCGCGCTCGCCCCCGGCTTCCCGCGCGAGCTGGACCCCGACGCGCTGCACGCCTACCTGGCGTTCAACTCGATCCCCGCGCCGCTGACCGCCTACAAGGCCGCCCGCAAGGTCATGCCCGGCCACTGGCTGACCTGGGACGCCGCCACGGGCGACGTCGTAACGGGCCGCTTCGCCCGCCCAACGCCGGTGGACGCGGGCGCCGTCCGCCGCGAGGACCCCGCCGCGCTGGCCGCCGAGCTGCGCGAGCGCCTGCGCGACAGCGTCCGCGCCCACCTGGTGTCCGACGTGCCGGTGGGCGTGCTGCTGTCGGGCGGGATCGACTCCGCCGCGCTGACCGCGCTGGCGGCGCAGGAGAGCGGCGAGCGCGTGCAGACGTTCTCCATCGGCTTCGAGGAGCGCTCGTTCGACGAGCTGGCCCGGGCTCGGCTCGTCGCCGAGCGCTACGGCACCGACCACCACGAGCTGGTCGTCCGCCCGGACGCCGCGCACCTGCTGCCGGAGATCGCCGCGGCGAGCGACGAGCCGCTGGGCGACTCCTCCGCGCTGCCCACCTACCTCGTCTCACAGCTCGCCGCGCAGCACGTCAAGGTCGTGCTCTCCGGCGAGGGCGGCGACGAGCTCTTCGGCGGCTATGAGACCTACGCGGCCGACCTGCTGGCCGCGCGGATCGGGCCGGCCGCCCGGGCGCTCTCGCCGCTGGTCGAGCGCCTGCCCTCGGGCAACGCCCGCGTGCCGCTCGACTACAAGCTCAAGCGCTTCGCCCGCGCCGCCCATCTGCCGCCGCTGGAGGCCCACCACGGCTTCAAGGAGATCTTCGGGCCGGCGGACCGCCGGGCGCTGCTGGGCGCCGAGGCCGCCGACCCGCTGGCCGCGTATCGCGCCCGCTGGGCGGAGACCGCGGGCGCCGAGCCGCTGGCCCGCCTGCAGGACGTCGACCTCGGCGTCTACCTGGTCGACGACCTGCTGGTGAAGACCGACCGCATGAGCATGGCCCACTCGCTCGAGGCCCGCGTCCCGTTCCTGGACGCGCACGTGGCCGAGCTGGCCCTGGCTCTCCCGACGGCGCTGAAGGTCCGCGGGCTGGCCAAGAAGCGGCTGCTGCGCCGGGCCGTCGCGCCGCTGCTGCCGCGGGAGATCGCGCGCGGGCGCAAGCGCGGGTTCTCCATCCCCGCCGCGGCCTGGCTGCGCGGGCCGCTCGTGCCGTTCGCACGCGAGGTCCTCTCCCCCGAACGGCTGCGCGGCCAGGGGGTGCTCGACCCCCCGGCCGCGGAGCGCGTGCTGGCCCGTCACGTGGCCGGCGAGGAGGACCTCTCCCGCCAGCTGTGGGGCCTCATGTGCCTGTCGCTGTGGCTAGGGGACCCACACTGACGACGTCACGTCGTTGAACCAGTGCCACAGCTCGACCGAGTCGTTGGCCGCGACGTAGGTCCAGCCGCCGGACGAGTTCAGGTAGGGCAGGTTGTAGAGGTAGGCGCCGTCGTTGCCGGTCTTGGCCGAGGAGATCTGGTTGTCCCAGCTCGCGCCGCACCAGAAGATGTTGTTGATCATGCAGTAGTCGGCGAGGTTGCCGATGCCGCTGTTGTTGTTGGCGGCGATCGAGTTCCCCTCCAGGTAGGCGTCCTGGTAGAAGACGGTCTGGCCGCCGTTGTAGGCGACGCGGGCGGAGCGGGCCGGCGCCATCTCGTGATGGGCGCGGGCGTACGCCTTGGCGGCGGCGCTGGTGTGGAACGCCGCGATCGCGCCGCGGCCCTCCTCGCGCGAGCCGAGCACGAAGAACAGCTTCTCGCCGCGGTAGCGGTGCTTCATCTGCGCCGCCGAGTAGGTGTGGCCGTCGATGTGGGCGGGGCCGGTGAGCGAGTCCACCGCGCTGGGCGCGGCCATGGCCGAGGCGGGCAGGGCGAGCGCGGCGGCGGCGGTCAGGCCGGCCGCGAGGGTGCGGAGCTGCAAGGTCGTCACTCCTTGACGTTGGGGCATGAACGCTCGTATGAGCACGCGCCTCGCGCCCTGATACAGGAGAAGGCTTTCGCCTTGCCGTCTTCGCAAGCTCAGACAGCCGGCGACGTTACATATAAATCCTGACCCGAATACTTGTATTTACGCGACCGACTGCGTAGCTTCGAGTGGGTCCATGAGCAAGATCGAACGCATCAAGGCGCAGACCGACGGGCTGGACGTCCTCCCCGAGCTGCTGCGGGCGGCGCGCGAGGGCTGGGAGACGCTCGACGACGACCACGTGGGCCTCCTGAAGTGGTACGGCCTCTATCAGCACAACAGCCGCGACGGGCACTTCATGCTCCGGACGAAGGTCGTCCAGGGCGTGCTGAGCGCGGACCAGGCGGAGGCGATGGCGGGCATCGCGCGCGACTTCGGCCGCGGCGTCATCGACTGCACGACGCGCCAGTGCTTCCAGATCCACTGGATCCGGCTGGAGAACGTCCCGGAGATCTTCGAGCGGCTCGCCGGCGTCGGGCTGACCACCACCGGCGCCTGCGGCGACATCACGCGCAACGTGGTCGGCTGCACGCTCGCCGGCCTCGCGCACGACGAGATCGTCGACGGCCACGCCACCGCGCAGGCCCTCCACGAGCACTTCCTGGGCAACAAGCTCTACTCGAACCTGCCGCGCAAGTACAAGATCTCAGTCACCGGCTGCTCGGAGGACTGCGCCCGCGGGCTGATCAACGACATCGCCCTGTCGGCCGCCATCGCCGAGGACGGCACGAGGGGCTTCAACCTGCGCGTCGGCGGCGGGCTGTCCTCGCACCCGCGCTTCGCCCGCTGGGTCGACGTCTTCATGACCCCCGAGGAGGCCCCCGAGGTCATCGAGGGGATGACCGCGATCTTTCGCGACTCAGAGGAGAACCGCAAGGCGCGCGGCAAGGCGCGGCTGAAGTTCCTGGTCGACCGCCTGGGGCCCGAGGCGCTGCGCGAGGAGCTCGAGCGCCGGGTCGGCCGGCCGCTGCGCCGGGGCGTGCCCAAGGCGCCGGGGATGAGCGGCGAGGACCATCTCGGCGTACATGAGCAGTCCGACGGGAAGCACGCCACCGTGGGTCTGTGCGTTCCCGTGGGCCGGCTGAGGGCCGAGCAGCTGCTCGAGCTCGTGCGGCTGGCCCGCGCCTACGGCGACGACGCGGGTGACGCGCTCCGCCTCACGCATCAGCAGAATGTGCTGCTGCCGTGGATTCCGATCGAGAAGGTGGACGAGCTGCTCGCCGAGCCGCTGCTGGCGGCGCTCACGCCCGCGCCGCCGCTGTTCACGCGCGGGCTGCAGACCTGCACCGGCAAGGAGTTCTGCGGGCTGGCGAAGGTCTACACCAAGGACCGCGCGGCGGAGATCGCCCGCTTCCTGGACGAGCACGTGCAGCCCAACGGCCACGGCGAGCACCTGCGCGTGCACTTCGCCGGCTGCTCGTCGAGCTGCGCCCAGCACCAGATCGCCGACGTGGGCATCGAGGGCGTCCTCAAGAAGGTGGACGGTGAGTTCGTGGAGGCGATGGACATCCGCATCGGCGGTCGCCTCGGTCCGGATCCGCGCTTCGGCGAGGTCGTGATCCGAAAGGTTCCTAACTGGGAGCTCAACTCCACGCTGCTAAGAATCTTCGACTTGTACGAGCAGCACCACGACGACGGCGAGGACTTCCGCGCCTTCGCCGGGCGAACCGAGCCGGCGTGGTGGACGGAGCAGCTCGAGCCGGTCGAGGACCCCGTATGAGCCAAGTCGCCGAGCTTCTCAGCCAGGCCGTCGAGCGCCATCACCCGCGGCTCGTCCTGCTGTGCTCCTTCCAGAAGGAGGAGTCGGTGCTCGTGGACGAGCTCGTGCGGATCGCCCCCGACGCCCGCATCGTCACGATCGACACCGGCGTGCTCTTCCCCGAGACGCTCGCCACCTGGCGGGCGTTCGAGGAGCGCTTCGGCATCGACGTCGACGTCGAGGAGGCCTACGGGCCCTGGAGCGCGTCGCAGTGCTGCGGCGAGGCCAAGGTCGCGGCGCTGGAGCGCGCGCTGGCCGGCGCGGACGCCTGGATCACCGGCATCCGGCGCGAGCAGGCGCCCACGCGCGCGGGCGCCGAGCCCGTCGAGTGGGACGAGAAGCGCCGGCTGTGGAAGTACAACCCGCTGGTCGACTGGACCGAGAAGGACGTCTGGCAGCGCATCCACGAGCGCGACCTGCCCTACCACCCGCTGCACGACCAGGGCTACGACTCGATCGGCTGCGCGCCGTGCACGGCGCCCGGCAACGGCCGCGAGGGCCGCTGGGCCGGGCTCTCGAAGACCGAGTGCGGCATACACGTCTGACATGGATCCCTGGCTGATCGTCTTCGGGCTGGGCGTGGGCATCCTGGTCGGCACCACCGGGATGGGCGGCGGGTCGCTGATGACCCCGCTGCTGATCCTCGTGTTCGGCATCCAGCCGGTGGTGGCGGTGGGCTCCGACCTGGCCTATGCGGCGATCACCAAGACCGCCGGCGGCCTGCTGCACTTCCGCCGCGGCACCGTGCAGACGAGCCTCGCCTGGTGGCTGGCCGCGGGCTCGTGCCCGGGCGCGGTCGTGGGCGTGATCCTGCTCGACAGGCTCGGGCTCGAGGGCGCGCTGATCCCGCTGATCGCCGCCGCGCTGCTGCTGACCGGCGCGCTCGTGCTCTACCGCGCGCTGATGAGCAACACGGGCCGGGAGCGCGCGACGGTCGAGCTGGAGACGCGGCACAAGGTGGCGGCCGTGGTGCTGGGCGCCAGCGTCGGCTTCCTGCTCGGGCTCACCAGCGCCGGCTCGGGCACGCTGATCGCCGTCGGGCTGATCGTCGGCTTCCGGCTGGCGCCGCGCAACGTGGTCGGCACCGACGTCTTCCACGCGGCGATCCTGCTGTGGGTCGCGGCGATCGCCCATCTCTTCTCCGGCAACGTCGACCTCGGGCTGACGGCGACGATCCTCATCGGCTCGCTGCCCGGCGTGTGGCTGGGCACGCACCTGTCGGCCCGGCTGCCCGAGCGCGGGCTGCGGCCGGCGCTCGGCGTCGTGCTGCTGGCCTCCGGGATGGCCCTGCTCACCAAGGCCGGCGTGGACATCCCGGCGGCGGTGATCGTCGCCGTGCCGCTCGTCGTCGGCGCCGGCGCGTTCCTGGTGCTCCGCCAGCGCCCTCCACTCGCCGCCAAGCCGCTGGTCCCGAGGGCTGAGGCATGACCGCGATCACCTCCCCCGCCGTCTCGCACCTGCGGGCGCTCGAGGCCGAGGCCATCCACGTCATGCGCGAGGTGGCGGCCGAGCGCGAGCGGCCCGCGCTGCTGTTCTCCGGCGGCAAGGACTCGATCGTGATGGTGCGTCTGGCGCAGAAGGCGTTCGCGCCGGGGGCGGTCCCGTTCCCGCTGCTGCACGTCGACACCGGCCACAACTTCGGAGAGGTGATCGCGTTCCGCGACCGCCTCATCGCCGAGACCGGCCTGCGGCTGATCGTGGCGAGCGTGCAGGACTCGATCGACGCCGGCCGGGCGACCGAGGAGACCGGCCCGCGCGCCTCGCGCAACCGGCTGCAGACGGTCACGCTGCTGGATGCGATCGCCGAGCACGGCTTCGACGCCTGCTTCGGCGGCGCCCGGCGCGACGAGGAGCGCTCGCGGGCCAAGGAGCGCGTGCTCTCGCTGCGCGACGACTTCGGCCAGTGGGACCCGCGCCGGCAGCGGCCGGAGCTGTGGGACCTCTACAACACGCGCGTGCGCCGCGGCGAGCACCTGCGCGCGTTCCCGATCTCCAACTGGACCGAGCTCGACGTCTGGCAGTACGTCCAGCACGAGGAGCTCGAGCTGCCGCCGATCTACATGGCCCACGAGCGCGACGTGTTCGCCCGCGACGGGATGCTCTACGCGGTGTCGGACTTCGTCGAGCGCCTGCCCGGCGAGGAAGTGATACGCGAGTGGGTGCGCTACCGCACCGTGGGCGACATGACCTGCACGGGCGCGGTGCGCTCGACCGCGTCGACGCTGCCGGAGGTCGTGGCCGAGATCGCGGCCACCGACATCACCGAGCGCGGCGAGACGCGCGCCGACGACCGCACGTCCGAGGCCGCGATGGAAGACCGCAAGCGCGAGGGCTACTTCTAGATGGACCTGCTGCGGCTGGCCACCGCCGGCAGCGTGGACGACGGCAAGTCGACGCTGATCGGGCGGTTGCTCTACGACGCCAAGGCCGTCCTGGCCGACCAGCTCGCGCACGTCGAGGAGCGCAGCGTGGACGGGCTGGACCTGGCGCTGCTGACCGACGGGCTGCGGGCCGAGCGCGAGCAGGGCATCACGATCGACGTCGCCTACCGCTCGTTCGCCACGCCGCGGCGGCGGTTCATCCTGGCCGACTGCCCCGGCCACGCGCAGTACACGCGCAACATGGTCACCGGCGCCTCGACGGCCGACCTGGCGCTGCTGCTGGTCGACGCGCGGGCGGGGCTGACCGAGCAGAGCCGCCGCCACGCGGCGATCGCCGGGCTGCTGCGGCTGCGCCACGTGATCGTCGCGGTCAACAAGATGGACCTCGTCGGCCACTCCGAGGAGCGCTTCGACGACGTGGTCCGCGAGGTGATGGAGCTGGCCGCGGAGTTCGGCCTGCACGAGATCGAGTTCGTCCCGATCAGCGCGCTGCACGGCGACAACGTGGTCGAGCGCTCCGAGCGCATGCCCTGGTACGCCGGGCCGCCGCTGCTCGAGCGCCTGGAGACCGTGCCGGTCGAGCCGCCGGCGGTGCACGGCGCGCGGCTGCCGGTGCAGATGGTGCTGCGCGGCGACGGCGGCGCCCGCTGGGCCGCCGGGCGGCTGGCCGCGGGCACGCTGCGCGCCGGCGACGAGGTGGTCGTGCTGCCGTCCGGCGTGCGCTCGCGGGTGGCCGAGGTGCGCGACGCCGGCGGGCCGGCAGACGCGCTCGACGCGCCGCTGTCGGGGTCCGTGCGCCTGGAGGACGAGGTCGACCTCGCGCGCGGCGAGCTGATCGCCGCGGCCGAGGACGCGCCCGCCCCGGTGCGCGAGCTGAGCGCGACGGTGTGCTGGCTGGGCGACAAGCCGGCCGCCGCGGGCGGGCGCTACCTGCTCAAGCACGGCACCCGCACGGTCCCGGCGCGCCTGGACGAGGTCGAGGGCCGGATCGACTTCGCCACCCTTCAGTGGCCGCCGGCCGACGGTCTGGCCCTCAACGACATCGCGCACGTGCGGCTCCGGCTCGGCGGCGAGATCGCCCCCGACGCCTACGAGCGCTGCCACGCCACCGGCGCGTTCATCCTGGTGGACGAGGCGACCAACGACACGGTCGCCGCCGGCATGGTGCGCTGACGCGGCCGCTGCCATGATCTCGCGAGCTTGACGCAGCTCGACGTACCTCCCAGCCCCGAGGCGGCGACGGACGGCCTCGCCCGCGACAGCGAGCTTCTCGCGGCGACGCTCAACGACGTGCTCACCGAGCAGGCCGGGCGGATGTTCGCCTCGCGCCTGCAGTGGCTGTTCCGCACCGCGGCGGCCGTGCGCGAGAGCGAGCCCGGGGCGGTCGAGCGGCTCGTCGGCTACCTGCACGGCGTGCCCGACGAGTCGGTGGAGCCGATCATCCGCGCCTGCTCGCTGGAGCTGCAGCTGGCCAACATCGCCGAGGAGCGCGAGCGCGTGCGCCGCCGCCGCCAGTACGACGCGTCCGGCGAGGTGCAGCGCGAGTCGCTGGCCGAGACGGCGCAGATCCTGCGCCGCGAGGGCGTGGACATCCCGCGGCTGACCGCCGCGCTGACGATCGAGCACGTCCTCACCGCGCACCCCACCGAGGCGACGCGGCGCTCGGTGCTCGACCACCAGTGGGAGGTCGCCGCGCTGCTCGACCGCCTGGACGACCCGCGCACGGGCGGGGCGAGCCGGCGGGCGCTGCTGGACGAGCTGCGCGAGGTGCTGACCGTGTGGTGGCAGACCGACGAGGTGCGCCGCGTGCGCCCGAAGGTGGAGGACGAGGTCCGGCGCAACCTGTTCTTCTTCGAGGCGGTGCTGTTCGACGCCGTGCCCGCGGTGCTCGGGGAGATCGAGCACGCGCTGGGCGTGCACCTGGTGCAGCCGGTGCTCTCTTACGGCTCCTGGACCGGCGGCGACATGGACGGCCACCCGGGCGTCGGCGCCGACACGCTGGCCAGCGCGCTGCTGCTGCACCGCAACACCGCGCTGCGGCTGCTGCGCGAGCGCGTGGACCGGCTGGCGAAGGCGTTCTCGCATTCCTCGCTGCGCGTGCCCGTGTCCGAGGAGCTCATGCGCTCGCTGGCCACCGACGAGGCGGAGCTGCCCAGCGCCGACGTGCTGCGCCGCCCGCACCGCGAGTGGGAGCCGCTGCGCACCAAGCTCGGCTTCGTCAGCCACCGGCTGGTCAACACGGGCCGGCCGCGCGGCCGCGAGCCCGGCTACGCCGACGCCCAGCAGCTGCGGCGCGACCTGGAGCTCGTGCTCGGGCACCTGGGCTCGCGGCACGTCGCGCTGGGGTCGATCCGGCGGCTGCTCTGGCAGGTCGACGTGTTCGGCTTCCACCTCGCCGGGATCGACGTCCGCCAGTCCGCCGACGTGGTCCGCCAGGCCGTCGCGGCGCTGCTGCCCGGCTTCGCCGGCGCCGGCGAGCCGCGCCGCGTCGAGCTGCTGGCCGAGGCGATCGTGTCCGGCCGGCGCGGCGTGGAGCGCGACCCGGGCGAGGCGGCCGGCGAGCTGCTGCGCACGCTCGACACGGTCGCGCTCGCGCACGACGCCTACGGGCCGCAATCGGTGCCGGCGCTGGTGATCTCGATGACCGAGCGGCCCTCCGACGTGCTGGCCGCGCGCTGGCTGGCCGCCCGGGCGGGCGCCGACGCGCTGCGCATGGTGCCGCTGTTCGAGACGCGCGCGGCGCTGGACGCCGCGCCGGAGACGATGGCGGCGCTCTACGGCTGCGAGCCCTACCTCGAGCACCTGCGCACCCAGGCCAACCGGCAGACGGTCATGGTCGGCTACTCGGACTCCGGCAAGGACTCCGGCTATGTGGCCAGCCAGTGGGCGCTCTACGTCGCCCAGGAGCGGCTGGCCGCCCAGGCGCGCGAGCTCGGCGTCCACCTCGAGCTCTTCCACGGCCGCGGCGGCTCGCCCTCGCGCGGCGGCGGGCGCACCTACCGAGCGATCCTCGCCCAGCCCGAGGGGACGGTCGACGGCCGCATCCGGATCACCGAGCAGGGCGAGACCGTGTCCGCCCGCTACGCCGACCACGAGCTCGCGGTGCGCTCGCTCGAGCAGACCGTCTCCGCCGTGCTGCTGGCCACCGCGCTGCCGAACCCGCCGATCCAGCCGGGCTGGCGGGCCGAGATGGAGCGCCTGGCCGAGCGCTCGCGCGCGGACTACCGCGGCCTCGTCTACGACGACCCGGACTTCGCGCGCTTCTTCCGGCAGGTCGCGCCGGTGTCGGAGCTGGGCGAGCTGAACATCGGCTCGCGGCCGCCCTCACGGCGCAGCGACGGCGGCATCGACGCGCTGCGGGCGATCCCCTGGGTGTTCGCCTGGACGCAGAACCGGCTGCTGCTGCCGTCCTGGTACGGCGCCGGCGCCGCGCTGGCCGAGGGCGAGGAGGAGCTCCAGCGCGCGATGTGGGGCGGCTG
>JAICUS010000656.1 GCA_025935735.1 Solirubrobacteraceae bacterium
TCGGCCTTGCGCACGAACGAGAGCGCCACCAGGTCGACGCCGATCTTCTCGCCGGTGCGGACGTGCTCGAGGTCCTCGTCCGGCACCGCGGGCAGCGCCGCCGTCTCGCCCGGGATGTTCAGGCCCTGGCGCGAGGCCACCGCGCCGCCGATCTCCACCACGGCGTCGATCTCGCCGTCGCCCGGCCGGACCGCGGTGACCCGCAGGCGCACGGCGCCGTCCGCGAGGTACATGACCTCGTCGACCTCGACCGTCGAGGCCAACCCGGCGTAGGTGATGAACAGCCGCGTCGCGTCGCCCTCGGCGCCGTTCTCGCCGCAGATGAACGTCGTGGTGTCGCCCGGCTTGAACTCGGCCACGCCGTCGCGCAGCCGGCCGATGCGCAGCTTCGGCCCCGGCAGATCCTGCAGGATGGCCACCTGGCGGCCGACCCGGCCGGCCGCCTCGCGCACGAGCCGCGCGGTCTCCGCGTGCTCCTCCGCGCTGCCGTGGGAGAAGTTCAGGCGGGCGACGTCCATCCCGGCCTCGACCATGCGGGCGAGCACCTCGGGATCGCGCGACGCGGGCCCGATGGTCGCCACGATCTTCGTGCGGCGCTGCATCGGTTCCGCAAGGTATCGGTTTCGAAGCCGCGGCCTGTGTGCGCTCTCGCCGTTAGCCTGACCCGGTGCCGGAGCTGGACCTCTACGTCGCCGCGTTCCGGGCGCGCTGCGCCGCCCGGCGGGGCGCCGGGCAGCCGCTCCTCGACGCGCCGGGGGTCACCGGCCTGCTCGGCTCGGCCGACCGCCCGGTGACGCGGCTGCTGGTCACCGACGACCGCGCGCGCGACACGCTCGCCGCGCTGCTGCCGGACGCGGAGCAGGCCATCCTCACCGTGCTCGCGGCGGCAACCCGCTGCACAGCGTTGCTCCGCCGCCCGGGCTGGACGGCAAAGCCGCTGACCGCGATGGTCTGCCCGGACCTGCGCGCCGTGCCCGCGCCGCCGTTGCCCGCCGGGCTGGCGCTGCGCCCGGTCCGCCGCGTCGCCGGCGACGACGGGGTCCCGCTGGAGGCGGCGGTCGGCGCGGCGCTGCGAGCCAACCCGTCGATCGTGGACCCGCCGGACGCGTTCGCCGCCTACCTGCGGTCGCTGCCGGGCGTGCGGCTGCTCGCGGCGGTCGACGGCGGCGGCGTGGTGCGCGCCACGTCCGGCACCGGCGTGGCCGGGACCGTGGCGAACGCGTTCTTCATCAACACCGACCCGGCCTGGCGCGGCCGCGGCGTCGCGCACGCGATGACCGCCGCCGCGCTGCGCGCCGCCCGGGAGGCGGGAGCGCGCCAGGGCTGCCTCGACGCCACCGCCGCGGGGTTCTCGATCTACCGGCGCCTCGGCTTCGAGACGCTCACGCGGACGACTCAGTTCGTCCGCGCGTGAGCGTCCAGCCGCAGGGGCGCGTGCGTGGCGGGGAGCGCCGCGCACGCCGCCGTCGCCACGAGCGCGAGCCCGGCTCCGGCGAGCAGGACGGCCGACGCGCCCACGGCGCCGGCCGCGACGCCGGCGAGCCCCATGCCCAGCGGGCCGAGCAGCGTCGAGCCGAAGCCCGTGATCGCCGACGCGCGTCCGAGGGTGTCGCCCGGGAGGTTGGACTGCACGGTGCTGGTGAGCAGCGTGTTGTAGATCGTCGACTGCGCGCCGGCCAAGACGGCGGCGGCGACGATCGGCCAGAGCGGCGCGTGCAGCGCGAGCAGCGCCGGCAGCGGTGCGAGCCCGGCGCTGACGGCGAGCGCCGTGAGCACCGGTCGCCGCGGCGCCCAGTGGTAGGTGAGGTGCGCCGCGGCGAGGTTGCCGAGGACGTAGCCGAGCGCGATCGCCGACCAGGCCGGAGCGCCGCCGAGCCGCGCGTTGGCGATGACCGGGCCGAGGACGAAGAACGGGCTGAGCGCGAGCGCGTTCAGCACGGTCTCGTGCGCGGCGCACGCGACGAGCCAGCCCCGGCCGGCGACCGCGCGCCACCCCTCGCGCAGGGCGCGCAGGAACGTCTCGCGCGGTGGCGGGGGCGCAGGTGCGTAGGGGATCAGCGCCAGCGTCGCCGAGCTGACGGCGAACGTCGCGCCGTCGATGAGGAACGCGGTCCCGGGTCCGGCGACGGCGACGGCGACGGCGACGAGCACGAGGCCGACGCTGCCCGCCGAGCCCGACACCGCCAGCACCGCGAACACCAGCGCGACGCCGGACAGCGCGCCGCCCGCCGCCGACGTGGTCCGGCCGGCGAGATAGAGCGCGAACGCCCGGTCGCGCAGCAGTTGGCCTAGCGTCACGGCCGGATCGGCATCGTGAGGACGCTGAAGGTCCCGGTGTCCGCGGAACGCAGCGTGATCGGCCGCAGCGGGTCGAACGCCTCGACGACCAGGTCCGGCCCGACCGTCGCCCGCACCGCCTCGGCGAAGAACCGCGGATCCACGAGCATCGTCAGCTCGGGCCCAGGCCAGGTGCCCGCCACGGTCGCCCGCCCGTCGAGCACCAGCCGGTCGGTCTCGAACTCCAGCCGCAGCCGGGGGCGTCGAGCGGCAGGCCGGCCAGCGCGCGCGACGAGGCGCAGCGAGTCGTCCTTCGTCTCCACGCACACGGCGCCGAGCTCCGCGCGCACCGCCGGGTCCGCCACCGCGAAGCTCACCTGGCCGAGCGCGCTCGCGAACGCCGCCGGCGCCACCGCGCAGGAGCGGTCTTCGAGCTCGCCCCGGAGCCGGCCGACGGCGCGCTCGACGTCCGCCGCCCGCCGGCGGAAGGACACCACGTGGCCCTCGAGGATCGCCCGCCGCCGCTCCGGTGCCGCCGCGAGATACTCGCGCAGCGCCCCGATCGGCAGCTCGGCGGCGCGGAGGCGGCGGACGAGCAGCGCCTGCTCGAGCTGTGCGGCCGCGTAGTAGCGCGTGATCGTCAGCAGCCGGTCCACGACCGGCAGCAAACACCCTCGACCAACCTGAACGTCAAGCGGCGGCGCTAGGCGCCCGGCACGCCGTCCCAGTAGTCGAGGAGCTGGTCGCCGAGGCGAAAGCGATAGCCCGCCTGCCCGGGCACGCGGAGCACGTACGTGTCGTCGTCGGGGAAGACGCCGGCCGACGGACCGCCGAGCGGCGCCGAGCAGA
>JAICUS010000126.1 GCA_025935735.1 Solirubrobacteraceae bacterium
ACCGCCGCGTCGAGGATGTCGGCCACGTAGGCGTACTCGCCGCGGACGAAGATGAACGACTTGTTCGCGCCGATGCAGTAGGCGCCGATGATGATCCCCTCGATGAGCAGATGCGGGTTCTTCTGCATCAGCTCGCGGTCCTTGAAGGTGCCGGGCTCGGACTCGTCGGCGTTGCAGACGAGGTACTTGTCCATCGACCCCTTCGGGATGAAGGACATCTTGCGGCCCATGGCGAAGCCGGCGCCGCCGCGGCCGCGCACGCCGGAGTCGAGCATCTCCTGCAGCACGTCGCCCGGGTCCATGGTCAGCGCGCGGCGCAGCATCTCGTAGCCGCCGCGGCGCTGATAGACGCCGAGCGTGTTCAGCCCGGGCTCGTCGATGTCCTTGTAGAGCGTGGTGTCGACGTTCTCGATCACTGGTAGTACCTCGACGCGGCCGGGCGCTTGGCGAGCTGCTTGTCCTCCAGCACGGGCCGGCCGGCCTTGACGTCCTCGGCGAGCCGCCGGCAGTCCTCCTTGGTGAGCGGCCCGACGTAGACGCCGTCCACCGAGGCCATCGGCGCGATCTCGCAGGCGCCCAGGCACTCGAACGCGCGCACGTTGAACTGCGGATCCTCGCCGGTCACCGCCTGCATCTCGGCGTAGATCTCGTCCGCGCCGCACAGCGAGCAGGAGATGTTCGTGCACACGTAGACGTCCGTGGCGCCCTTGGGCCGCAGCTCGAACATGTCGTAGAAGCTCGCCACCGAGATCAGGTAGGCGGGCGTCAGCCGCATCACGCAGGCGCACTGCTCCAGCGCGGTGGGGCTCAGCC
Source organism: Solirubrobacteraceae bacterium (assembly GCA_025935735.1). Next base: position 814 of record JAICUS010000126.1, read on the forward strand.
AGTCGTGCTCGCGCTGGACGACCTTCATCGCCGGGATCGCCGCCGAGCGGACGTCGGGGTACTTCGCCATCAGGTCCTCGATCGCCGTGCGCACGTGCGCCGGCACCGGCGTCGTGGCCGGGTCGGGGACGAGCGACGGGTCCTTGGACAGGTCGGCCGCCTCGTCCCAGCCGGGGACGCGCGAGCCGTGCGCGTAGCGCTTGACCAGCGACGGATCGATGCTCATCGGTCGATCCCTCCCAGGATCGGGTCGAGCATGGCCAGCGCGGCGATCAGGTCGGCGATGTAGAGGTCCTGGACCATCGGCTTGAACGCCTGCAGGTTGACGAAGCTCGGGTCGCGCATGTGCACGCGGGCGGGCTTGGAGGAGCCGTCGGAGCGCACGAAGCAGCCGAGCTCGCCGCGCGGCGACTCGATCGGGTAGTAGGCCTCCCCCGGCGGTACCCGGAAGCCCTCGGTCACCAGCTTGAAGTGGTGGATGAGCGCCTCCATCGAGGTGGCCAGCTCGTGCCGGGGCGGCAGCGCGTACTTGCGGTTGTCCGTGATGTAGGCGCCCTCGGGCAGCCCGTCCAGCGCCTGGTCGATGATCCGGCAGGACTCGATCATCTCGGCCATGCGCACGCGGTAGCGGTCGTAGTTGTCGCCCACCGTGCCGACCGGGATCTTGAAGTCGAACTGCTCGTAGCCGCAGTAGGGCGTGGCCTTGCGCAGGTCCCACGGGTTTCCGGCCGCGCGCAGCAGCGGCCCGGTGACGCCGAGGTCGAGCAGGGTCTGCTCGTCCACCGCGGCCACGCCGCGCAGGCGCTCGAGCACGATCTGGTTGCGGTCGATCAGCTCCTCGAACTGGCCGATGCGCGCCGGGAACTGCTTGGTGAACGCCCGGCACTTGGCCTCGAAGCCCTCCGGGATGTCCTCGGCGACGCCGCCGACCTGGAAGTAGCGCGGGTGCATGCGCTGCCCGGAGGACATCTCGAACAGGTCGAGGATGAGGTCGCGGTCGCGCCAGCCGTACCAGAACACCGACATCGCGCCCAGGTCCAGCCCGCCGGTGGCCAGCCAGAGCAGGTGCGAGGCGATCCGGTTGAGCTCCATGTGGATGACCCGCAGGTACTGCGCGCGCGGCGGCACGTCGAGGTCCAGCAGCGTCTCCACGGCGCCGCAGAAGGCCATCGCGTTGAAGTAGTAGGACAGGTAGTCCATCCGCTCCACGAGCGGGATGACCTTCCAGTAGGCCTTGTCCTCGCAGTTCTTCTCGATGCCGGTGTGCACGTAGCCGATCACCGGCTTGATGTCGCGCACCACCTCGCCCTCGAGCGTGGTGATCAGCCGCAGCACGCCGTGGGTGGCCGGGTGGTGCGGGCCGAGGTTGAGGGTCAGCAGCTCCTCGTGCTCGGGGTGGGGGATGTGGTCGAGCTCGACCGAGGACTCCATCTCCCGGTAGGTCATGCCGGGAATGGCGGAGGGCGCGCCCGGGGTCTGACCCCGGCCCTCGCCGGCATCGCGCACTGCAGTCGCCGGGGTCTGACCCCCTCGTCCCTCGCTCACTGCCACCACCCCGGGAGATGCGGCTCGTTGTGGGTGAACAGGACCGCCTCGCCGCCCATCGGGAAGTCCCGGCGCTGCGGGTGGCCCTCGTAGTCCTCGGGCATCAGGATGCGGCGCAGGTCGGGGTGCTCGTCGAAGATCACGCCGAACATGTCGAAGACCTCGCGCTCCTGGTGGTCGGCGGTCGGCCACCGCGGCGTGACCGACGGGACGTGCGGCGCGTCGAGCGGCACGCGGAGCTTGACCGTCAGGCGGTCGACCTCCTTCATGTCCAGCAGCTCGTAGTGCACGCCGAGCCGCGGCTCGTGCGGGAAGTAGTCGACGCCGTGGACGCTGGCCAGGAACGTGAACCCCTGCCCGCGCAGGTGCTCGAGCACCTCGCCGATGGCCGGCGGGGCGACGCTGAGCGCCGCCTTGCCGCGGAAGTGCTCGGTGTCGAGGACGGAGTCGGCGTGGGCCTCGCGCAGCTCTTGCGCCAGCAGCTCCAGGCCGGTGGCGTCAGGCACTCGGCCCCATCCTGCCGGACGCGCCCGTGACGTTGTCGGCGTGCTGGCTCGCGGCGTCGGCGGCCAGCTGGGACTCCACGAACTCCTCGGTGCCGCGCCCGCCGTAGCGCGAGCGCCAGCCCTGGTCGGGCTTGGCCAGCACCATCGCGCGCAGCTTGAGGATCCCGTAGACGAGCGCCTCCGGGCGCGGTGGGCAGCCGGGGACGTGCATGTCGACCGGCATGAACTTGTCCGCGGCCACCAGCGCGTAGTTGTTGAACACGCCGGTGGAGGAGCTGCAGGCGCCCATGGCGATCGCCCACTTGGGCTCGAGCATCTGGTCGTAGATGCGGCGGACGACCGGGGCCATCTTGATCGAGATGCGGCCGCTGATGATGAGCAGGTCGGCCTGGCGCGGGGAGGCGCGGAACGCCTCGAAGCCGAAGCGCGCGATGTCCATGCGCGCGTTGACCGCGGCCATCATCTCGATCGCGCAGCAGGCGAGGCCGAACGTGGCGGGCATGAACGCGTTGCCGCGAGCCCAGTTGGCCGCCTTGTCGAGCGTCGTGGTCCACACGCGCTCCTCGACGTACTGGTCGAGCTCCGGGCCCTCCAGCTCGCCGCGGAGCATGCGCTGCGCGGTCAGCTGACGGGAGCGGAAGTCGCCCCCCGAGCCGTTGCCCAGCCGCCGGCGGGTCACCTCCATTCGAGGGCCCCCCGCCGCCAGACGTAGACGAACGCCACCATCAGCAGCACGATGAAGACGATCGTCTCCCAAAGGGCGAAGGCGCCAAACGCCTTCAGCTGGATCGCCACGGGGAACAGGAAGATCGTCTCGATGTCGAAGAGGATGAACAGCATCGCCACCAGGTAGAAGGAGATGCCGAAGCGCATCGTCTTCTTGACCTCTGACGGCAGCCCGCTCTCGTAGGGCTCCTCGGTCGAGCGCCGGCGGTGGCGCGGCTTGGGGCCGAGCAGCGAATTGGCTGTGGCGAAGATGCCCCCGAGGACGGCCCCGAGGACCACGAACACGATCGCCGGCAGGTAATCGCGGATCACCGTCCCGGTGTTTTAGCACCTTGTGCGCGCTTGTTACTTAGTGCTGAATGACACCTAAAGCCAGCCTTGGGCTCGCAGGGCCAGCAAGGTGACCACCAGCGCGGACGCCGCCATCGTGCCGGTCTCGCGCCTGACGATCAGCGCGACGAGCGCGTGCTGCTCGTCCTTGGGCAGCCTCGCGACGGCCTTGGAGTCCTCCAGCTCGTGGCGCTCCAGCACCTGCGAGGCGGCCAGCAGCCGCAGCTGCTCGGCCAGGAAGGCGACGGCGATCGGCACCAGGCCGTAGATGAGGTGCAGGCGGGGGAGGTCCTTGCCGTCGAGCACCAGCGCCGCGCCGGTCACGGCCTCGATGAGGATGAGCGCCTGACCGGCGCGCAGCAGCGGCCAGAAGCCGGGCACCTTGCGGTGCGTCAGCCAGGCGATGCCGCCGAGGACGCCGGCGACGGCGTTGACGAAGATCGTGATGGCGCCGAAGGTCTGATGGAAGGAGCTCACCGGTAGACCCCGCGATACCAGAGCAGCGGCTCGGCCTCGCCGGCGAACTCCGCCGCGGTGACCGCGCCGATGCCGATCGTGTGGTCGCCGCCGGGCACGAGGCGCTCGAGCGTGCAGCCCACCCAGGCCAGCACGCCCTCGATCACCGGGACGCCGTCGCGGACGGCGTGCTCGACCCCGGCGAACTTCGCCGCCTCGGGCGCCTTGGAGGCGAACAGGCGGGCCAGGTCCTGCTGCCCGGCGGCCAGCACGTTGACGCCGAAGCGCCCGGTCGCGCGCACGACCGGCAGCGTGCGGGCCTCGTTGTCGAAGCAGACCAGCAGCAGCAGCGGCTCCAGCGACAGGCTGCAGACCGCGTTGGCGGTCAAGCCCACGGGGCCGTCCGGGCCGCTGGCGGTCACCACGGTGACCCCGGTGGCGAAGTGGCCCATGACCGTGCGGAAGTGGGCGGGCGCGACCTCGTGCATCAGCGCACCACCAGCGTCCCGCGCATCCCGAGCTCCTCGTAGTTGGCGATCGCGTCGAACATGGTGTAGCGGCCGCGGCGCAGGTGGAAGCTGCGGGTGCGGCGCGCGCCGGGGGCGATCGACAGGAACGACAGCACGACCTTGTCGTTGGCCCGGATGCGCAGCGTGTGGCCGAGCCGCCCGTGGTTGACCACGGTGAGCGTCAGCCGGCCTCCGGGGGCGCTGAGGGTCTGCGGGCGGATGAGGTATTCGTCGAGCGTCACGGTCAGCGCGTGGCTGCTCGCCCGGGTGGTCGCGCCCTCGCTCAGGCAGCCGGGCAGGGCGATGAGGAGCGCGAGCAGGGGCAGCGTGCGGCGTCGCATCGGTCCCCTATGCTGTCGCACCCGATGACGAGGCCTCGCCGTCTGCTGCTCTCCGCCGCCGCGCTCACCGTCTTCGCGGGGGGCGTCGTGGCGTGCGGCGAGCAGGGGATCAACGTCTCGGCGCGGTACGAGCCCGCCGCCCAGCTGTTCAGCGAGCGCTGCGCCGGCTGCCACACGCTCAGCGCGGCCGGCACCCAGGGGTCGGCCACCAATGTCCGTACCCGCGAGTACAAGGACGGCCCGAACTTCGACCAGCGGATCGAGAAGAAGAACTGCGTCCTGTACGCGATCCGCAACGGTGGTTTCTCTTCCGGGCCGATGCCGCAGGACATCGCCACCGGCCCGGCGGCGCAGGAGCTCGCCGAGTTCGTCTCGCACTACGCCGGCACCAAGCGCAACGTCCCGGCCTCGCCGGGCGGCAGCGCGGTTCCGGACTGCCCCGCGGGGTAGGCGCTCGTGCTCGACCTGCGGGCGATCCTTCGCGATCCCGCGCCGGTCCGGGCGGCGCTGGCGCGGCGGCGCGACGGCTCCGAGGAGCGGCTGGACGCGGCGCTGGCGCTGTATGAGCGGCGCAACGCGCTGCGGCCGGAGATGGAGGCGCTGCAGGCGCGGCGCAACGAGGCCTCGCGGGCGATCGGGGCGGCCAAGAAGGCGGGCGAGGACGCGAGCGCGGCGATCGCCGAGATGCAGGAGGTGGCCGGGCGGGTGCGCGCGCTGGAGGCCGAGGTGGCGGGCGTCGAGGAGGAGCTCTCCGCGCTCAACGGCTCGCTGCCCAACCCGCCCGATCCGTCCGCGGCGGACGCCGACGCGGTCCTGCGGTCCTGGGGCTCGGGGCGGGCGTCCGGCCGCGACCACCTCGAGCTGGCCGGCGGGCTGGTCGACATGGAGGCGGGCGCGAAGGTGGCGGGCTCGCGGTTCGCCTACTTGAAGGGCTCGCTGGTGCTGGTCGAGCTGGCGCTGGTGCGCTGGGCGATGGAGGTCCTGCGCGGGCACGGGTTCGAGCCGGTCGTGCCGCCGGTGCTGGTGCGCGAGCAGGCGCTGTTCGGCACGGGCTACCTGCCCGACACCGAGCAGCAGATCTACCGGCTGGCCGACGACGAGCTGTACCTGTCGGGCACCTCCGAGGTGGCGCTGGCGTCGCTGCACGCCGGCGAGATCGTGGACGCCGTGCCCGTGCGCTACGCGGGCTTCTCGCCCTGCTTCCGGCGCGAGGCGGGCGCGGCGGGCAAGGACACGCGCGGGATCTTCCGCGTGCACCAGTTCGACAAGGTCGAGATGTTCTCGTTCGTGGCGCCCGCGGACTCGGTGGACGAGCACGAGCGGCTGCTGGCCATCGAGGAGGAGATCCTCCAGGCGCTGGAGATCCCCTACCGGGTGGTCAACATCGCGGTCGACGACCTCGGCGCCTCGGCGGTCAAGAAGTACGACTGCGAGGCCTGGCTGCCCTCTCAGGGCCGCTACCGCGAGCTGACCTCCACGTCGAACACCACCGACTTCCAGGCCCGCCGGCTCGACATCCGCTTCCGTTCTGACGGCGGCAGGCCCACCCACGTCCACACCCTCAACGGCACCGCGGTGGCCGTAGGACGGACGCTCATCGCCCTGCTCGAGAACCACCAGGACGAGGCCGGAGGCGTCGAAATCCCCGCAATCCTCAGGGATTGGGGCGCCCCAGCCACCCTCGCCACAACCTAAAGGGGTCAGACCCCTCTAGCTTGCCTGGCTAAAGGGGTCTGACCCCGTTAGGCGATGAGGGCGAACACGCGGCTCGGGCTGCCGGTGCCGTCGACGAGCTTGAGCGGCGCCACGATCGCCACCGCTCCCGTGGGTGGCAGCTCCGCCAGGTTCGCCAGCTGCGTGAGGCCGTACTTGCCCGCGCCGAGCAGGAAGTTGTGCGCCGGGAACGGCGGGTCGAAGGAGTGGGCGGCGCCGGCGTCGGTGCCCACCGTCTCCACGCCGAAGCCGACGATCGGCGCCTCCTCGGCCAGGTAGCGGGCGCACTCGACGTCCGGGCCGGGCGTCTGGGCGTTGTTGAGGAACGCGTCCTGGTCGTGCGCGCGGGCGTTCCAGCCGGTGCGCAGGAACAGCCAGCCGCCGGCGGGCAGCGGGCCGTGCTCGGCCTCGAACGCCTTCACGTCGGCGAGCGTGAGCAGGTAGTCGGGATCCTCGGCGGACTCGGCCGACTTGTCGATCACCGCGCACGGGGCGACGAGCTTGGCCGGCGGGGCGCTGGCCACGTCCTCGCCGTCGCGGCCGGTGATCCAGTGGATCGGCGCGTCGAAGTGCGTGCCGACGTGCTCGCCCAGCGTGAGCGTCGTCCACGCCCAGGCGGGGCCGCGGTCGTCGTAGCGGCTGATGTCCTCGCGGCTCAGGCCGGGCGTGTTGGCGAACGGCGGCGGCAGGATCAGGACCGGCGTGCTCTCGGAGAGCGGCTGCGTCAGATCGACGACGCGCACGGAGCCGTCCGCCAGCGCGGCGGCGAGGTCGGTGAGGGTGTCAGTGGCCACGAAATGCCTCCTCCAGCCATTCGGCACAGATGTCGGGGTCGACTTTGGCGTCCAGCACGAGCGGGCGGTCGCGGTGGGCGAGCCACTCGCGCACCTGCTCGAGGTCCTCGGGGCGGCGTGCGGTCACGCCGCGGCAGCCGGCCGCCTCGGCCAGCGCGGCGAAGTCGGTCGGCGGGAACTGCGCCAGCTCGACCGGGATGCCCATCGGGCGGAAGTGGTGGACCTCGGCGCCGTAGGCCGCGTCGTCGTAGACCACCACGAGCATGTCCGGCCGCAGCCGCCCGACCGTCTCCAGGTCCGGCAGCGCCATCAGCAGCCCGCCGTCGCCCACCGCGCACACCGTCAGGCGGTCCGGGCGGGCGGCGGCCGCGCCGAGCGCCGAGCCCAGCGCCAGCCCGACGCACTGGAACGCCTGCGGGAAGACGAACCCGTGCGCGTCCGGGACGGCCAGGTACATCGACGGGTAGCCCATGAACGCGCCGCTGTCGACGACGACCGTGCGCTCGGCCGGGAGCATCTCGTCGAGGGCGATGCTCAGGGTGCGCGGGTCCAGCCAGTCGCGGCTGGGCGCGAACGGCTCGTCGCGCCAGCGGCCGGCGGCGATCTGGTCGGCCAGCTGGGGCGTGCGGCGGCCGGGCTTCCGCGTGACGGCGTCCACGAGCGCCTCGGCGGTGGCCCGGGCGTCGCCGTGCACGCCGATCTGCACCGGCCGGTGCGCGCCGATCGCGTCGGCGTCCGAGTCCACCTGGGCGAGCGTGCCGTTGACCAGCGCGCCGTGGCGGCTCGTCCACACGTTCATCGCCGCCCCGAACGCCACGATCAGGTCGGACTCGGCCAGCAGCCGCTGCGCGGTCGGCGACGAGAAGCCGCCGGAGATCCCGAGCGCGTACGGGTCGCCGGCGAACAGCCCGTTGGCCACCGCGGACGTGGCCACGACGGCGCCGCTGACCTCGCCCAGCCGGCGCAGCGCGGGGCCGGCGCCCGCCAGCACGGCGCCGCGGCCGGCCACGATCGCCGGCCGCTCCGCCCGCTCCAGCGCGTCCGCGAGCTCCCGCACGGCGTCCTCGGCCGGCCGGACGGGCGCGAGCTCCGGCATCGCCGGCGGGTCGGTGAGCTCGGCCTCGGCCGCCTGCACGTCCAGCGCGAGCATCAGCACGACCGCGCGCCGCTCCACGGTCGCCCGCCGGACCGTCCGGGTCACGTCGGCCACCGCGGTCGCCGGCCCGTGGACCCGCTCGGCCACGGCGCCCACGGACTCCACCAGCGCGTCCTGGGCGATGCGGAAGTTCGAGCGGATCTGCGCGCTCGGCGTGTCCGCGGCCAACAGGATGAGCGGTGTGCGGCTCTTGGCCGCCTCGGTCAGCCCGGTGATGGCGTTCGTCAGCCCCGGGCCCTGGTGGACGCTCGCCACCCCGAGCCGCCCGCTCACCCGCGCGTAGCCGTCGGCCGCGCACACCGCGCCGGTCTCGTGCCGGGCCGAGCGGAACGTCCCGCCGGCGGCCACGATGGCGTTCGTGACCGCCAGGTTCCCGCTGCCCATCAGGCCGAACACGACGTCGCCGCCCAGCCGGTGCAGCGTGCGGCCGACGACCTCGGAGACGAGCATGGCCGGAAACCTAACCGGCGGCGGCGCTCGTGATGGTGCTGCCCGCGCCGCTCGCGGTGCGGAGGCCGGCCGGCGCGGGTAGGCACGCGGCATGAGCGAGACGCCGATCACGCCCTCCGACCCGGACATCCCGGACGAGCCGCCGCCCGCCGAGGACGGCTCCCCCGAGGAGGACGACCAGCCGCTGGGGCCGCCGGCCGAGCTCGACCCGGACGACGCGCCGCTCCCCGGTCTGCCGGAGCGCGAGCCGCCGCAAGCCGACTAGCCGGACTGGGTAGGCCTGAGAAATGGCCACCCGGACACTGGACGAGCAGCTCACCAAGTATCTCACGGACGCCCACGCGATGGAGGTCCAGGCGCTCGCGCAGATGCGCGCCGCGCCCGACCTGGCGGGCGACCCGCCGCTGGAGCGCGCGTTCCGCGAGCACCTGACCGAGACCGAGCGCCACGAGGCGGAGATCCGCACGCGGCTGGAGGCCCGCGACGCCTCGCCCTCCAAGCTCGAGGACCTGCTGGGGGCGATCAGCGGCAAGGGCTTCGTCCTGTTCGCCCGCTTCCAGCCGGACACGCCGGGCAAGCTGGCCACGCACGCGTTCTCCTACGAGCACCTCGAGCTCGCCACCTACGAGCTGCTGGCCCGCGTGGCCGAGCGGGCGGGCGACGAGGCGACGGCCGACGTCGCGCGCCGCATCCGCGCCGAGGAGGACGCGATGTCGCGGCGGATCGCCGACTCCTGGGAGGGCGCCGTCGTCGCGTCGCTGGAGGCCAAGGGCGACGACGACCTCGACACGCGGCTGAACAAGTACCTGGCCGACGCGCACGCGATCGAGTCGCAGGCGATCCAGCTGCTCCAGCGCGGGCCGAAGATCGCCGGCTCGACCTCGCTGGCCGGGCTGTTCGAGGACCACCTGAAGGAGTCCCGGCGCCACGAGGACATCGTGCAGGCGCGCCTGGACGCCCGCGGCGGCTCGACGAGCTCGCTGAAGGACGCCGCGCTGCGGCTCGGCGCGCTCAACTGGGGCGCGTTCTTCCAGTCCCAGCCGGACACCCCGGCCAAGCTCGCCGCGTTCGCCTACGCGTTCGAGCACCTGGAGATCGGCGCCTACGAGCAGCTCGTGCGGGTCGCCGAGCGGGCCGGCGACAGCGAGACCGCCACGGCCGCGCAGGGCATCCTGGCCGAGGAGCGCGCGGCGGCGGAGAAGCTCTACGGCACCTTCGCCGAGGCCCTCGACGCGTCTCTGGAGGCCGTCTTGACCTGACGGCGCGGCCGCCGCTGGGAGAGCCAGAACCACAGCAGGCCGCCGACGGTCAGCGCGATCGCCACGAACAGGTTGAGCCGCAGCCCGAGGAAGTGGTGCGCGGGATCCACGCGCAGCAGCTCCTCGAAGATGCGGAACGCCGAGTAGCCGGCGACGTAGAGCGCGAACAGGCCGGGCGGCCGGATGTCTCTGCGCCTGCCCAGGGTGACCAGGAACGCGGCCAGCGCGAGGTTCCAGATGATCTCGTAGAGGAACGTGGGGTGGAACGTCGGGTCGGTCGCGTACTGCGCCGGCCGGTTCTCGGGGCTGATCTTCAGCCCCCACGGCAGGTCGGTCGGTTTGCCGAACAGCTCCTGGTTGAACCAGTTGCCCACGCGCCCGATCGACTGCGCGACCAGCAGCGCGGGCACCCCGGCGAGGTCCATGAAGAGCGGCACGTCCTCGCCGCGGCGCTTGACCCGCCACAGGCCGACGATCACGCCGAGCGCGATCCCGCCCCAGATCCCCAGCCCGCCCTTCCACACGGCGAACGGGCCCCACCAGGTGTGCGGGACCTCGTTCCAGCTCGTGACGACGTGGTAGATCCGCCCGCCGACCAGCCCGGCGGGGAAGCCCCACAGCGCGACCTCGTCCACCAGCTCGGCCGAGCCGCCCCGGGCCACCCAGCGCCTGCGCGCGATGAGCACGGCGGCGACCACCGCCACGCCGTAGAGCAGCCCGTAGGCGTGCACCAGCAGCGGCCCGAGGTGGAACTCCCCGGTCTTCGGGCTGGGGATGGACGCGATCAAGGGCTCGCGCAGAACACGTTGCGCGCGTGGTTGAAGCAGACGAGGCCCTCGAGGCGGCCGTCCGCGTCCACGACCGGGATGCGCGAGGCGCCGGTGTCCCGGACGAGCTTGAGCGCCTCGTCCACGCCGTCGTCCGCGCTCAGCCGCGGCGCGTCCTGCTTGACGTGCGGCGCGATCGTCCCGTCGCCGGTGGCCGGCAGGTCGTCGGGGCCGAGCGTCCCGAGGAACCGCTCGCCCTCGGCCACCAGCAGCAGCTTCACCCGCGGGTTCGCGAACGTCTCGCGGACCTCGCGCACCGGCGTGTCCGGCGCCACCGCCCGCGCCTCGCGCAGCAGGACGTCCCGCACGGCGGGCCCGGCCTCGGGGATCGGTATGTGCCGCGTGCTGGTCATGGAGTAGTCATAGCGCGTGGGCGCGCGGCCCGCGCGCCATCCGGTCAGCCGGACATGGCCGCGAACATCCCCGGCTCGTAGGTGCCGCCCACCTGGCCGACGATCACGCCGAGCCGGTTGGTCGCGTTCATCATCGCCACCAGGGTCACCAGCGCGACGATCTGGTCCTCGTCATAGTGCTCGCGCACCCGGGCCCAGGTGGCGTCGGAGACGCCGTCGTCGGCGTCCGCCAGCCGCGTGCCCTCCTCGGCGAGCGCGAGCGCCGCCCGCTCGGCCTCGGTGAACACGCCGGCGTGGCGCCAGGCGGCGACCAGGTTGAGCCGCAGTGGGCTCTCCCCGGCGGCGGCCGCCTCCTTGGAGTGGACGTCGACGCACCAGCCGCAGCCGTTGATCTGGCTGACGCGGAGCGAGACGAGGTTCTGCGTGGCCGCGGGCAGCGGCGACTGCGCGAT